>JAYTAO010000423.1:0-19820 GCA_043737435.1 Rhodanobacteraceae bacterium
TGCGGTAAATACAAAACCGCGACTGGATGAACCCGTTGGCAAATTGTAGCTTGGCAAAGGACTTGCTGTGCCAGACGCGGTAGTTGGCGTTACAGTCGCAACAGCGGTTGCTGCAGGACATGTCAAAGCCCAAGTGCGTGTCGCTGCTGCACCCGGAGTTGACGTTTCTGTGCAAGCCAAGGACGCCGTAGCCGCCGTAGCAGCACGTGTGCAGCTCAAGTTGATCGTTCCTGAAGTGGTCGTGGTGTTAAAAGTGCCATTTGCAGGTGTCGTGGTAACCGCGCCGAAAGATGCAGCGCCGGCACCGGTAATAGCACACCCTGAAACCACGGTACTACCCGTGCCTGCGGCGCCGGTTCCAGCAATCGCAATACTCGAAGTTGCTGCGCCAGCTGCACCAGCGGGGAAAGTCACGCCAGCAGCAGTCGTTGGCGTGTAAGCCAACGTGGGTGCTGTATTTGTAGGGCCACCGCCTGGAATGGTGATTGCAAGACCGGTGTTTTCGTAAACATAACGTGTAATGGTCGCCGGAGTACCGTTTGGTGCGCTTGTCGTCAACTGCGCATAACCGTAATTCAACGTACTTGTGACTTCATTAGTAAAGCGAAAGCCAACGTAAGACGTCGTGCTAGCGACGCGAAATGCCGGCGCTGAAACAACCCCCGCCGCAGCATAGGTGCTTGCAGGACCAACAACAGCACCAGTAGCAAGCAGAGTTGCGCCTACGGGCGCAGCAGCGCCAACCACTTGATTATTGTTCGCAACATTTGACGAAGTAAAGAAGGTCAAGAATCCGCCGGTCACGTACGGATCGAAATCCCAGCCCGGAGGAAATGGCGCAGCCGTAGCAGATACGTTAGTAACTACATTTAAGTAGATGCCGTCAATGGTAGCTGGAATCGCGAGACCGACCACGCCGCTATCAACGATAGCTGCCATCGACATGGTCGACACCAACGATAGTGCGGTTCCACCTACAACTGCTGCCACACGCGCGCTTAAGCGCCCATTGGTAAATCCAAAATTCTTAACCATTATATTAATCTCCAGTGAATGTTGATGTTGAAGCAAAGCAAGGCACCCAACGGTTAGGCGGTTGATGGCGCGCGTCGTGAAGGATGGCGGCGAATGCAAACAATGTCAACGGTTAATGAACGACTGTCTGTATCTTTGTTCGCTATTGCCTAGCCGGCTTTTGCCAAGCTAGCGCATGCCTTGCCCGAACAGTATTTTCCGGGCGGTCTCGCTGATCGGTTGATTTGAATCGCGAAAATTTCCTAAGGCATACGCCCGCACGGTTGCAGGGCGCGCCATAATTGCTGCCTGCCAGCGCTTTATTTCAGCGAATTCGTCCAACAAAATCGCCTGCCGTTCACTATATAAAGTCCACGGGTAGCAGGCCATATCCGCAATGCTGTAGTCGGTTCCCGCAATAAATTCCCGGTCGCGTAACTGCTTATTGAGCACATCATATAAACGCCGGGATTCGTTTTGGTAGCGCTGGATTGCGTAAGGGATTTTTTCTGGAGCGTAGGCAGAGAAATGGTGGTTTTGCCCGAGCATCGGACCAAATCCTGCCATTTGCCAAAATAGCCATTCAAGCACGACATTTCGTGAACGTAGATCCGGTGGGATGAATTTCCCTGCCTTCTCCG
Source organism: Rhodanobacteraceae bacterium (assembly GCA_043737435.1). Taxonomy (GTDB): domain Bacteria; phylum Pseudomonadota; class Gammaproteobacteria; order Xanthomonadales; family SZUA-5; genus JANNYA01. The sequence continues at coordinate 1,656 of JAYTAO010000423.1, forward strand.
CCAAATAAAGTAAAATTGCGCCTGACTCGAAGATAGAGATTGCGGTGCCGCCGTCATTTGGCGCGTCATCAACAATCGCCGGCATGCGATTGTTTGGCGAGATCGCCAGAAATTCCGGCTTAAATTGCGCGCCAGCGCCAATATCGCACTTTATGATTTCATACGGAACGCCCGCTTCTTCAAGAAAAAGCGTTACCTTATGGGCGTTTGGCGTCGGCCAATAATGTAGTTGAATCATTACCGTCACCCCTATTTTGGAATGCTTTAGTGTGCTTATCAGTTTGCATTAAAGCGAGTGCTGAGTGCGTTTAACCGATGCGCAAGACGCTGGCGTTGCGGATCTAAGCGGTTTTTCCGAACGCCTGCTGTGTTGGTTTGATCAATATGGCCGTCATGATTTGCCTTGGCAGCATCCACGCTCACCTTACTTTGTTTGGCTCTCCGAAGTGATGCTGCAACAAACGCAAGTAGTTTCCGTAAAAGCCTACTTCGCCCGCTTTGTCGCGCGCTTCCCGACATTGCCAGCATTGGCAGCGGCCAGCCTTGATGAAGTCTTGAGTCTTTGGGCAGGATTAGGCTATTACAGCCGAGCGCGCAATTTACACGCATGCGCAAAGCTGTGTGTATTGCACCATGCCGGCACTTTACCTGCACAGCAAGCGCAACTGCAGGCACTGCCTGGAATTGGCCGTTCGACGGCGGCGGCAATCTTGGCGCAGGCGTTCGAGCAGAAAGCGGCGATTTTGGACGGCAACGTCAAGCGCGTATTGGCACGGATATCGGCCACACGCGAATGGCCCGGTTTAGCGCACGTCGAGCGCGCACTCTGGAGTGAAGCCGAAAGACGTTTGCCCGCGACAAGGTTTGCCGATTACACGCAGGCGCTGATGGACTTGGGCGCAACAGTCTGCACCGCGCGTGCACCCAAATGCACCATTTGCCCTTTGGCAAAGGACTGCCAAGCACTTCAACAAGCAATCACTGAATTCTTGCCAGTGAAACGCCCAAAAAAAACGCGGCCAACCCGCTTTGCCAGTTGGTTAGTCGTGCTCGACGGGCAAGATCGAGTGCTATTGACGCGAAGACCTGAGTTGGGCATTTGGGGCGGGCTTTATAGCTTGCCAGAGGCAGCTGACGCGGCGGACTTTTTCAGCCAATCATTACCTCTGAAAAATCTGGTGCTGCACGCGCCCATGCCAGAGTTAACGCATGTATTTACCCATTTCAGGCTAATTGCAACGCCGATCCCTGCGCGCGCCCGTCCAAGCATTGGCTTGGCCGAGCCTGGTTTTATCTGGGTTGATCAGCAGCGTATGGCGCAACTTGGGCTACCGAGCCCTGTTCGGCGCTTACTAGAACATTTTTTTCAGACGCGATTGGGAACATCAGGAGATCAGTAATCGCTAAGCTTGCAATCTAATTTTTATAGGTCAGATTAATTTTGGGTGCACTTTACGGCGAAATTTATACGGACTGGTGCACCCCCATCGAACCGAAGGCGTTGGCACTGCGTATGCAAAAACTCAAGCACCGTGGGCGTGCTGGGCAAACGCTGCGCCACGCACCGGGTGCGGCACTTGCATGGATGAATGCAGCTACCCCGGCCGATATCGCGGTTGACGGCCAGCCCTGGGTAGACCGGGATTTGTGGATTGCCTTTGACGGTGCGCTGCACAATCGCGCGGCGCTGGCGCTGGAGTTCAAACTGCCGCCTGAAACCAGAATATTGGCCTTGCTAGTCCATGGCTGGCGTCGCTTTGGAACAATACTTGCGCAAAAGCTGGAAGGAAACTTTGTACTTGTCGTGCTCGATTTTGCTCAGCGTAAAGTCTACTTGGCGCGCGATCCGCTAGGCGCGCGCGGGCTGCACTATCAAATGCTGCCTGCGGGTGCGCAGACACCTACATGTTTGCGTTTTGCCAGTGAAGTAGACGCGCTGACCGATGCGGATACGCCCGTGTGTAGTCAAGCGCTTGCTAACTATTTCGCGTTTGCGCCGACGAACGCGGCGCAAACCATGTTCGCGAATGTGCAAACTCTCCCCGCCGGTGCGCGTGCCACGCTATTCAACAGCAAGTTCACTGTTGAGTCAGATATTTTCGAGGTACCAGAACCGATCCGCAAAATCGCCGATGCGGATGCGATACAGCAATTTCGCGCATTACTTGAAGCCTCGATTCGCTCACATGCGCCAATGACTGGCCGCCTTGGCATAAGTCTGAGTGGCGGCTTAGATTCCAATGCGCTGTTTGCGCTGAGCGCGGATCAATATCCGCAACCGCAACTCTGTGCGCTGAGCTGGCGCTTCGAGCTGCTCAAAATCTGCGACGAATCGGAGTTCTCAAGCGCGCACGCGGCAGCGCGGCAAATCCAGCACTTGCAATTCGGCGCAGACGCCCTGAAGGTGTTGTGCCAGCCAAGGTTGCGGCCCACTAGCCTAAATACGCCGCAATCAAATATCTATCGCGAACTGAAGTCCCAACTTTATGCTCACGCAGCGCAGGCGAAAGTGCATACAGTTTTCAACGGTGCCTTTGGCGATCACTTATTTAGCGATGCGAGCGAGTGGCTAAGCGATGCGCTATCGCGCTGGGATTTGGCCCCAATTGCGCGCGAATATCTATGGCGTTTGCGGCATGATCCCAGGTTGTGGCGCGATGTTGGCGTGCGCCGCATGCTGCGTCGATTATTTGGCATGGGCGTTTATCAGTATCGCCATATGATTGAGCTGACACCTTTTGCCCGTGCGCAAACACAACCTTATGAGTTAGCTCACGGCGTGCGCGCACATCAGTTCGAATTGAATTTAGGTGCAGGCGCGCAATTTGGCGCCAGTGGTGAAGCGGAGTTTGCCGAACGTTTTGGCATTGATTTGGCAACACCTTTACGCTCACCCGCGCTGTTACGATTTATGCTCGCCTTACCCGTGCATTTTAGCCAGCGACGCGGCGTAAGCAAATGGCTATTGCGCGAGGCGATGCGCGGAAAAATGCCAGAGGTGGTTCGTGTCCGGCCCAAATCCAGTAGTTTGCAGCCTTTTTTTGATGCAGCGCTTGCGGGACCCGCGCGGGCACAAGCGACGGCGCTACTTTTTTCCGCTGATGCCGACTGGCCACGGTTTTATCAGGCCGCCGTCGTCAAAGAACTATTTGATTCCCAGCAACGCAGCGATGCACAGAGCGCGAAACTGTGGCGGTGCATGGGCTATGAATTATGGCGGATTGCGCGCGGACTTCGCGGCTAATGCTTGGTTTAGCTAAATAGCGCTGCGCTGATGGCACTTGCTGACATTGATTCGCACGTCGCGTCAAACGCCGCTTTAATTGCCGCACCGCCCGTTACTGGGCGTAAGGCGATAATCAAGCCATTAAATCCTGCACTGCGCGCACTGAAGGCAAATTTAGGGGCTCCCGGCAAATTCGGGTCAATCAATAGTGCCTGGGGTGGGTTTAACTTCAGTTGCGCTAGCAAGCCATCGACATAGATCGGTTGTTCCAGTTCCAGCCCGCGCGATTCAACAGCAGTGCCTACAATTTGGGTCAGCGCTTGATCTAGACTGAGTAGCCAGCAGCGCGCGCCCACAGCCAACGCCACGCGGGTGCGTGGCACCGCAATCGGGCTAAGTTCAAAAGTTTCGGCATCCGTGCCTTTTGGCAATGGCACGCTAAGCACCAATGTAAGTCCCAACGTGGGCTCAAATTGCCGCGTCAATCGGGCACCCATGGAGGCTTGGCGTTGTGCGCAAAGTACCAGCGCCAAATCGCTTGGCGACCAGGTGGGTGCGAATCCGGCGTCAATTTGCTCAGTGCGATAGGTGCTGGCGGGCAGCTTTCGCTCCCAAGCCAAGCCCGATTCACGCGCGGTTAAATCGTTGCTGCCGCAGAAGGCGCTCAAACGCAGGCTATCGTTCTCAAGCTGTAACGTCGCGCTCAATTGCGGTGTGCTCAAGCTTGCGCGCCGGTGCGCAAACATCAGCAGCGGCAGCAATGCACTTGCGCAAGCTGCAGCGTTCGCTGCAATCGGCCTAACATCGTTACGATTTCGGGTCAGGCTAATCTGCGCAACGCTTAGTTTTTCCAATGCGTGGGCCACCGCTTCCAAATGGCATGTGGTGGCACTGCGAATTAACGGCGCATTACGCTCCGTGCGCTCTAAGGCCTCAGCAAGCGCGTCAATCGCAGCACCCGTCGCAAACAATTCATGCCGCAGTTGACCGGAACGCGCCTGAGCTAGCGCAAGCGCCCAGGCCAACACATCACGCTCCTTACGCACTTCGCCGAGAGAACTGCGCTGCTTGCGTAGTTCCCGTGTTTTCTCGTACGACTTCAATTCGGTTTCTTGCGCGCTTTGCTGCCAAACGCGCGTCTTTTCTACTTCCTCCCGCGCGTCCAACAACAGCACGTGCACGCCCGATTTTGAGCTAAACAAATGCAGGTCGACAAAGCGACCATTCGGTAAGCCAATCTGCTTAAGTGCCGCACCCCGTACGCGCGGCAAGCCAATGCACAACGCCTTGAGCAGCGTCGCTATTTCTTCCGTCGGCGTTTGCGCCAAACCGAAACGCGCCAAGTCACCCACATAACCTAGCCAACGCCAGTTTTCGTCAAAGCTGAGCAATAATGAATCCACCGGCGCGATGGCTGCCCGGCTTAGATAGTCCTCGATTGCCCGTGGCAAAATTGCCGCGCTACTCATTGCGCGCCCGCGGTCAACGCTTGCGCCAACGCTTTAAATCCCACTTCTACGCCTTCACCGGTCATCGCGCTCGCCTCGAATACCGGCATTGATTTACGTAATTCCACCAGCATGGTCGCGGTAACTTCCCAGTCATCCAAACGGTCAAATTTATTCACCAACAAAACCGCAGGAAGCTCAGGGTTCGTTTCTTGACGCGCTTGCATCAACAGATAAAGCGCTGAGCGCAACGTCGCTTCGCGCGTACCGTCTGCGACTAAAACCACGCCGCTAGTGCCTTGCAAGTAGCTGAGTTTGACGCTATCCAAAGCGCTTTTTCCAGCAATATCCCAAAGCACCAGTTTGACGCGCGGCGCATCAGCTTGCGTTGGCTCTAGCTGCTTGGTATCAATTTTTACCCCGACTGTAGTCACGTATTTTTCGCTAAACGCCGAGTGCACAAAGCGCGCGACTAAGCTGGTTTTGCCCACACCGAAATCACCCAGCATACAAATTTTTCGCGTTAATTCTTTCACTGGCAGTGACTATAAAGATTAGAACTTATGGGAACAGTAGAATTCATGGATGACTGCACTTTTCGTTGGCGGCGCAAGCCGAATTAGACTCGATAGTGGCGGCAGGATTTAAGTTCCGCAATGCGCCAAAAGACAGAAGAAGCAAGATTCATGCAAATTTCCATCCTGGATGATTTAGCTCAGGCAAAACAACTTTGAAAACGGAACTTTAATATGGGCAAGCAGGCTCAGTTAAGCTTATGCCTTTCCCACATCCCAATGAGTAGGTCACAAATATGACTAATTTGTCAGTTTATTTGGCACCCGCCGCCGCCAGCGGGACGTTCGCAGGAGGCTTAGTGTCGTTTGATGCGCAGGGTGCACATGTACACGTGCACGCCGATGCGGCGGAACGGTTACGCAAAATTCAAATGGCGGCGCGACAGTTAGGAGGATTAGCGTTGGTAGGTGCGGAACTGGTGGGAAGTTGGGACGAAGAGGCGCAGTGGGCTTTTTTTCAGGGCTACTCGACCGCGAAAAGGCCTGACGCAGTAACGCTTGCGCCGAAATTAGATGCGCGCAAACGCTGTGCGTTGTGGCTCAAACAGATCACCAACGCCTCGCCAGAGGATCTAAGCCCGCAAACCTTGGCCCAGGCGAGCCTGCAGTTTTTGCGCGAGTTCGGCGGCGCGCGTATCAGTGCGAATCTGTTGACTGGCGAGGCGTTAGCTGAAGCGGGCTATGTCGGCCTGCACGGGGTGGGGCGTGGCTCGGTGCGCGGCGCGGTGTTGCTCAGCCTTGATTTCAACCCGAGCAGTGATCCCAATGCACCGGTCGCAGCGGCCTTGGTAGGCAAAGGAATTACCTTTGATTCTGGTGGCTATTCGATTAAAGAAAGTGCTGGCATGGTTACTATGAAGCACGATATGGGCGGAGCTGCGACCGTTACTGCCGCGTTGGCGCTTGCAATAGCAGACGGGCTAAATAAGCGCGTCAAAATGTTCTTGTGTTGTGCGGAAAATTTGATCAGCGGCCATGCCTACAAATTGGGGGATATCTTGCGCTATCGTAACGGTGTCAGTGTAGAGGTGGTTAACACCGACGCCGAAGGACGGTTGGTGCTAGCGGACGGCTTGCTTGATGCTGCGGCAACCGGCGCACCGTGGATTTTTGACGCGGCGACATTGACGGGTGCAGCCGTTGTTGCCACGGGCGGGGACTACAACGCCGTTTTTAGTACTAGTCGACAAGCGAGTGCGCAATATTTGCAGTGGGCGCAAGCACAAGAAGAACTGCACTGGCCCTTGCCGCTGGCACCGTTTCATAAAACAAAATGCCCCAGTCCCTATGCCGACACCGCGAATTCGCGCGCGGTAAAAGGCGGCGGGCCCGGTGGTGCCAGCAATGCGGCAGGGTTCTTATCGCGTTTTGTCCCTGAAGATCGCCATTGGATTCACCTAGATTTGGCTGCCTCATTTGCGGAAAGCGATGGCCCGATGTTCGCTGCCGGTGCCACCGCCTTGGGATTGCGTACTTTGGCACACGCGCTGCTGCAGGTTTAGCTTAGTGATACGGGATGAGCCGCGTGCAAATAATTGGTTTGACTTGGGTTATTTTTCGGTGCGCTACTTCTGTCGCCAATTTTGGTTAGATCTTTATGCTTGACTCAACACAGCCGCCTCGGGCCGTACAAACTCATCTGACGCAGCCTTCAGCCAGAACTGAGAAAGCCGCACCGCAAAAAACTCAGAATCAATGTGTTGTGCTTTTGCACGGCTTGGGACGCACCGCATTTTCCATGCGTGCTTTGGCACGCGACTTTCGAACCGCAGGTTTTATAGTGGTTAATCAAGCCTACCCATCGCGCACACGCGCGTTGCCGGAACTAGGCAAATTCGTTGCTACGGCAATTCTAAAATGCGCCAACCTAGCACCCGATGCGAAAGTCAATTTCGTCACGCATTCAATGGGTGCAATCGTGCTGCGGCAATATTTCGCGGATGCTGCGCGGCTCAGTATCGTGGGCGGAACTGTGTTTGGCCGCGCGGTGCTACTGGGCCCACCTAACGGCGGTAGCGAAATTGTCGACGCCTGGGGCCATCGCTGGTGGTATAGATTCGCATTAGGGCCCGCCGGCACAGCACTTTCCACCGCTGAGAATTCCGCGCCAAAACGCTTGCCCAGCCTGCCTATTGCGTTCGCCGTCATTGCCGGGAACAGCGCTGGAAAAAATTGGCTGCTGCCGCAGATTTCTGCGCCTAACGATGGCAAAGTAAGTGTTGCAAGTGCAGCGCTGGTAGGTATGAAAGCAATAAAATTGGTGTCGGCTGGCCACACTTGGCTGCCGAGCAACCGCATCGTCCGTACCTCGGCACTAAAATTTATTGCAACAGGCACACTTTGACTACGCCCGACGCTCATTGGAAGCCCATGACCGTGCTGCAAATCGTGCCTAAGCTCGATACGGGTGGCGCCGAACGCAGTGCCATCGAAATCGCCGAGGCACTAGTCGCCGCCGGGCATCGCGCCATCATCGTTGCAAAACCCGGCCGCTGGAGCGAATGGGCGGCACGCGTGGGCGCGGAGCTGATCACGATTGATCTGGGGCGAAAAAATCCGTTGGTGTTGTTAGGCATGCTCAAATTGCGGCGCGTGCTGCTAACTGTGCAGCCTGACATTGTGCACACACGCTCGCGCTTGCCCAGCTGGCTGACTTGGCTGACGCTAAAAAGCTTGCCCAAATCCAATCGTCCGCATTGGGCAACTACGGTGCATGGCTTGCATTCGGTCAGTCGCTACAGCGCAATCCAGCATGCCGGAACATTGGCGATTGCGGTTAGTCAAACCGCTAAAGATTATGTGCTCAAGCATTATCCCAACGTGCACGGCAATGAGCTGACCGTGATTGAACGCGGCGCAGATAGCGAAATATTCTATCCCGGGCAAAATACCGACGCTTGGCAAGTTGCCTTTAATCTGCAGTTCCCCAAATTGCAGGGCAAACAAGTTTTACTACTAGCCGGGCGCGGCACGCGTTTGAAAGGGCATAGCGAAGCACTGCATTTACTTGCTAATTTGCGCCAGCGCGGCATCGACGCCGGGCTTTTTTTTGCCGGCATAGCGGAAGCCGAGCGCAGCACCTATCTTGCCGAAATTAAACAGCTTTGCCGCGATCTAGGCTTAGCAGATGTGACGGTATTTTGTGAATCGCGAGCTGACTTGCCCGCACTGTATGCACACGCCGCCTTGGTGTTGCAGCTATCGAATCGTCCGGAGAGTTTTGGACGTACTGTCGCCGAAGCATTGCTGTGCGGTGCTTGGGTGCTGGGTTTTGATCATGGTGGCGTGGGTGAACAACTGCGCGCGGCCTTCCCGAGAGGCTTAATCGCGCTCGGTGACCACGCAGATTTGGCGCATCGCGCGGTGCTTTTATTGCAAAAGCCCGCCGCTAAATCGACTGTCGAGTTGGCGAAAGTGCCGACCTTGACGCAAATGCAGGTTAAAACCTTGCGCTGTTACCAAGCTCTACTGCAACGCTAAAGCCCATGTCAGCATTTCCAACGCTAGTCACACCCCGGCTGCTATTGCGGCAAATTCTGCCCGGTGACGCAGCGGCATTATTTGCCAATCACAGCAACGCGGCGGCGATGCCGCTGTTTGGCAGCGATCCTTTGACCGAGTTAGCGCAGGCGCACAAGCTGATCGAAACTTTCGAAGCAGCGCGAAACTGGCCGAATCCCGGCATTCGATTCGCAATCACGCTGAAATCTCAGCCGGAGCTGATGCTCGGCAGCTGCGGGGTATTCAAGCAAAATCGTGCTTGGCATAGCGCAATTTTAGGCTACGACGTAGCCGTCAAAATGCGCGGCCAAGGCATCGGCAAGGAAGCCGTCAACGCCATGCTCGCATGGGCCTTCGTGGCCCTCAAACTGAACCGGATCGAAGCGCAAGTGCACCCAGAAAATATCGCCTCGTTGCGTCTGCTAACGCGCGTGGGCTTCATACGCGAAGCGCTGCAGCGCGAGGCTGGTTTTTGGAACGGGCGCTATCAAGACCTTGTGTTGATGGGGCTTCTGCAGAGGGATTGGCGCCGATTTTCAGGTTAGAACGAGTGCAGTGTAGCGTTAGGAAGTAAGCTTTTTAGCCACACAGATCAGCCCATCGCCGAGCGTGCGGCCTGAGCCAGAAAACCTGATCTGGTCGCGCCATGTGATTTGGCGTAATCATCAATTTTCGCCAGCAGCAATCGCGGCAAGGTAATGTTAATTTTTTCGGCAGGTCCAAAGTAGCGTTCCACGTCAACCTCGACGAGTTAGCTTTGCCTGGATGCGCAATGCAGCGCTTCATTCCACACACAGGCAAGCCGACGCATACTTGCCTCCTGACACCTTGAACCGCAGATATTATGAGCTATAGCCGGAGCAGTGAACCCGTGCGCTTTGAGCGCAACTGCAAAGCGATTTTGGTGCCCGCTGGCGATGAAGTTGAATTGCCGGTGGGCAGCATTGGCTACATTACCCAAGCACTGGGCGGCAGTTTTACCGTGTATGTTGAAGGGAATTTATTTCGCATCGCTAATGATGACGCAGACGCGATCGGCAAAGAGCCCATGGCAGCGCCTGAGCTGCCGGAAAATGCCAGCGATGATGACGTCGAGAAAGTCGTATGGCAGCAGCTAAAAACCTGCTTTGACCCTGAAATTCCGGTCAATATTGTGGAACTGGGCTTAGTCTATGATGTGCAACTTACCCCAACTAACGATGGCAAGCGCAATGTCGCGGTCAAACTGACGCTTACTGCACCCGGTTGCGGCATGGGTGAAACACTAACCAACGACGTGACCCGGGTATTGGAGCTTATTCCAACCATCCACGAGGCGGACGTCGAGCTCACTTTCGACCCACCGTGGAATCGCGACATGATGAGTGATGTCGCCAAACTTGAAACCGGCATGCTTTGAACCCGCTACAACAAAGCTGGATGCACTTGGCTCTAGAACTTGCTGAACAGGCATTTGAGCAAGGCGAGGTGCCTGTGGGTGCATTAGTAGTGCTGAATAACCAAGTGATTGGACGTGGCTACAACCAAAACCTGAAACTCAACGACCCCAGCGCGCACGCCGAAATTTTGGCATTGCGTGATGCTGCACGAACACAACTCAACCACCGACTGATCGGTGCAACACTCATTTCTACCCTGGAGCCCTGCGTGATGTGCGTTGGCGCGCTGGTGCACGCGCGCATTGAAAAGCTGGTTTTCGCAGCATCCGAGCCGAAAACAGGCGCCTGCGGTAGTGCCTTTGATTTGTTGAGCGATCCTGCGCACGGCCATCGCATCACCGTTGAAAAAGGCGTATTTGCTGACGCTGCGGCAAACTTAATGCGGCGCTTTTTTGCCTCAAAACGCACTGACCCGTTTGCAAATCACTGCGCTTAGGCAGACCAGGAAATGATCTGACGATATTTCGCGCGAAAAATACCGTTCGGCAGCGCTCGGCCAGAGCGAAGTTTGACGACCGGCAGGGTTTCGCCAAAATTTTCAACTGCAATATTGGTCGTGGTTAAACGATCCAACTCACTGCAGACGTCGATTGTAATCGTTGCGTTTTTTAGCCGGTATCCGAGGGTAAACACAGCCAGCATCTCCATCGGCATGGGCGATGACTTTACGCTCTTAATCAATTTTACCTCGCCATTGACGATGCGATAAGCGGCGAGCTCCAGCATGGACAGAGCACACAGCGATGAATGTTCGTTTTCTATCTGATGCAGCAAGATGTCAATCCAAACGTTTTCGAACACTACGGCCGCTGCCGACTCGCAATCAAATTCTTTGACTTTTCTTTGGACGCGTGTGGGAAGAATTTGCGCGAGCAGCACCCTTGCTGCGTTGGTAGCAATTTCAACATCTGCCTGCCAACGTCCCTGAGTGTGCAAACCAGTGGTAGCTGCGTCCGCTTGCAGCGTTACCCAACCCGATTCAAGATTTCCACTGTGCGCAACGCCAATGGAAATGCCGGGCCTATCAAGTTTTAGCCTTCCTGAGGGCCTAGACAAAACCGACTTAGAATCCCCGCTAATTGGTTGAGTTTTAGGCGAAAAAACATCAATTTGGTGCTTTCTACTTTTAGCTTTCGCAATCAAACTGGTGTTTTTTTTATCTGGCAAAAGGCTGGTTTCACCATCGTCTTGCGTAGTTTGGCCTAACGCAAAGGTGTCAGGCAGCGTGGGCACAATTGAATGGGCAAGGTTAGACATGGCGAATTCTCTTACATGAAGCGGATACATCCCCGTAAACGCCATCTGTAGAAAAAACGTATCACGCTGTTTTGCCCCGTAACGCCACCCGTCCATGGAAAAAAAAAGTTTTCTAGCCGAAAAGCCCGTAAATAAAGGCTTTCCGACCTATCGTTTTAGAATGTAACGAGTTGTTGCATCGCAAAATAGACGCGACTTAAACGTAGGGGCAAGCGAGCCATTACCTGCTTATTAGTTCGTGTCTACGGTGAAATTTGCTGACAAAACACCCGATGCAACAGACTGCGCACCACGCCGTAATTTCATTGATGGCAAGGTTTGCCCGAACTGTGCAACGCTGAGTGAGCCGAGTAACTGCTTAGTTCCCGCCGCGCGAATGCTTGCCGTCACAGTCGCTACCCCTGCGTTGCTGGCAAAGCTGTAGTCCAAGAAAAATTCAGTCGTAGCCGAGCTACTCAAGGCAGCCGTGGCAACGGAACTTTCAATCTGCGGTTTTCCCGCAACATAGCGATACGCCAGTAATTCAATGCTATTTGCACCGCTACTATTGCGATGCAAGACCACATCAATCCAAGCAGTGGCATCTGCACTAGAAATTACAGAAGTCTGATCGAGCATGGGTGCGCTGGCTTCAATCTTACCGATCAGCGCGTCGTTTCCACTCATCACAAGGCTAACCGCTGCACTCATTAATCCAGCATTATTTAAACCTTTCGTATCAGGTTTATAGTACAGACGAGTCCATTCGCTTCCGGTAGGTAGGTAGGCGAAATCTAAGTTGCAATTAACTTCAGAAATAGGCGGATCTTCAATAAGATCGCAGTCTGCGTTGGCATAAGACGAAACTAAGATCAACATGGCAATAAGCGCTTTCATATCCGTTCCTTGTGTGGGTGTGTGCCCCCAGAACGTCATGCACCCTTTTTTCGTATCAGCGATACCATGGTCGGTTTATCGTGCATTCATATTTCCGTGCGCTGCTGTCTCGATTTAAAGATTGGACAGCGCGTTTTTAAGTTCAGCGCCGCGTCAAAGCGCGTAAATACGGGTCACGGCTGTCAACTTTGTTCAGATCTTTGCTCCATTGTTCGTTAGCCATGTGCGTTCGCGTCTCCGACGCAAGTGCTTCACGCCAAATACGCAATTCGGTGATCACCGGTTCCTCGAGTTTGCTAATCACATCCGGCATGGACGCAATCGTGCGGGCTTGAGATATTTTTTGCTCGGCAGTGAGCACACGTAATAGCGCGATTTTCGCATAGGCCCTAGAAGTTGTGTTGAGCGATGCGCGCTCATGCCAAAAATCCCAGGCCAGCTTTTTCGATTCATCGTCAATGTTGACTTGACTGCTGCCCGCTAACAGTCGATTCAAGCGTAAAGCAAATCTTACTTTTTCACTTAAGCTGCGCCATTTCAGCAACTCATCGTAAATCTTGATTGCCTGTTCCTGCTGACCACTTTGATTGAACGCTTTCGCACGCGTATTCCAAAACGGTAATAACCGCAGATTTTCTTCGCCCAAATTCGCGTCTGCTGACGCGATCAACTCAGCGCTTACCGTCAAGGCCTTAGCGTCTTGCTTATTTGACAGATACGCCAAAGTTAGGCTTTGCAAAACCGATAAATGTTCCATCGCAGTTAAATCATTACGCGCGCGCGCCTCTGCCAGCATCGCGATTGCTGCCGGATAGTTTTTTAAACTGGTGTAACTGCGTGCGCGCAGGCGAATCAGCGAGGCTGGAAGTGGAACCAGGCGGGTAAAATCTAAAACGCGCTGCGGGTCAGTGTCTACCAACGTTTGCCCAACATAGCCGATAAAGGTAATTTGCTGCTGCATGCTCGCTTCGCCAATATCTTTTGCTAGCAGCGCATTGATTGTTTTTAGTCGAGGGAAATCCGCCTCAATATTTGCTAAGTTCGCTTGCAAAAGCTGTAGCTGGCGCCGTTCATCCGCCGAGTACAGTTTTTGCTGCTCTGCCAATACGGTCAAAAGCTTTTTTGCCTGCGCCATTTCCCCCAAACCCAGCGCCGCCTTGGCGAGCGCGAAAGCAGCACTGGGATCCTCCACAAATTGTTGTCGCGCAATTTGTAACTGGATCGCATCCAAAACAATACTTGACAGGTCTTTTCTATTGCTTGCCGTTGGGCTGGCAGCCCGAAACAAATCAATCAAAAACGCGTTGACGTTTTGCGCCTTATCACGCTCTTTCGTGGCCACGTCACGTGCCAAAAATGCCTGTTCACGCGCTAGCGTCAAGGCCGCATCACGCAGTACCAGCTGCAGCATCAAAGCCAGCGTTGCCAGCATTGCAAATCCAGCCAAGCTTGAGGGCAACCAATGGCGGGAAAGAAATTTACGCGTTTGATACCACTTACTTTGCCCTACAGCCAAAACTGGCCTGCCTTCAAGAAAAGCGCATAGATCGCGCGCAAACTCAATCGCCGAGGTATAGCGCTCGGCCGGATTTTTTCGCAATGCGTACATCACAATACGATCTAATTCGCCGGCAAGGCTACGCTGCAGCTGAGGCAACCGTTCTAGCGAACAAAAGGCGGCATGTTTAGCCAGCGCGACGCGACTAGGTAACTCGGGTGCACGATGCAAAACTAGCTCTTGGATCTGCGCCGGGGCTAGGCCCTGTAAATTGTAGGCGGGCACGCCAGCCAACAACTCATACAGTAATAGCCCCATTTGATAAATATCAGTAGCCACCGTCGTGCGTTCACCGTTGTATTGCTCCGGTGCGACTGAACCTACAGAAAAAAAACGTTGGGCAGTGGCTGTTTGTTTGACATCCCCCATGCGTTTGGCGATGCCAAAATCAAGCAGTTTCGGCACCCCTTCACGCGTGACCATAACGTTGCTGGATTTCAGATCACGATGCACCACTAGGTGTTGATGCGCATGCCCAACCGCCTCCAACACCTTAATGACCAGCTCTATTCGGGCGCGCACCGAAAGTTTGTTGTGCTGACACCAGTCTGCCAAACTCATTCCGTCGACGTACTCCATCGCTATCCACGGCAGCTCCCCCTCGCCGTGATTGGCATCAATCATCCGCGCAATAAACGGGTGATTCATCTCAGCAATCATTTTTTGTTCGAGCTGAAAACGCAGCCGCGCGTCCTCGCTGCCAATATCAAAACGCAGTATTTTTAACGCCACCTGCTGAGTCGCGGCACCTGCGCTACGTTCGGCGAGCCACACCTCGCCCATCCCGCCGCGGCCAAGCGGGCGCAGCAAATGAAAGCCTCCGACGGATTTAGGTGCGATGGCCGTAAGTTCGGTAGCAATACTGCGCAGCGCGGAAATGCTGGGCTCAGCTAACACCGAGGATTTTTCCGCCTCCAGCAATCGTTCCAGGGCACTCGCAATAACCGCGTCGCGATTGGCAAGCTCAGCCAGAAACTTCCCGCGCTGAGCGGTGTTCAAATCTGCCGCCTGATCGAAAAGCGCGATTAGATTCACATCAGCTCCGCATACGTTCGGATAGAAAGGCGCGCGAGAAACGCCACATCCGATTTGCCGTTGCCATCGAAACGCCTAATTGCTCTGCACTTTGCGCGATATCGTAGCCAAGAAAATAGCGCAATTCGACCAATCTTGCATAACTTGGCTCCTGCAGTTCGAGTGCGACGAGCGCCGCATCCAGCGCGATCCAATCAACCTCTGCTCCTTCGTCTTCTTCTACCGCCAAATCCTCAAAGTGCATGAAACGCACATCGCCACCGCGCTTCAAACGCCCGCGTTCACGAATATGATCCACAATCAAGCTACGCAGCGTGTGCGCCATGAACCCCATGAAGTGCTGCTTACTTTCAACGTGATGTGCTCCGCCAACGCGAAGTTTAATAAACGCCTCATTCGCAAGTTCAGTCGCTTGCAAAGTGATGCGCGAATTGCCGCGCAATTGCTCTTGCGCTAACGCCCGCAAAATTGGGTAGATCGTTTGCATTAATTCGGGCTCAACCGATAAATCGCCCGCGTTCCACCGCGCGATTGATTGCGTCAAACCTTGCACTTGAGGTGGTTGCACAATTTACCTCCCGGCGAGTCCTCGCTGTCATTCTAATGCGCCTCAGGAACGAGCGGGCGAAAAAACGCACCGCGAGTTGATGCTTTTAGTAATACCTTTAACGGCCGCCTGCGGTAAGGTTGACGCATGACGAATGACACACATACGAGCTCGGACGCCTTCCTAGCAGCTGATTTAATGCTCTGGCTTGCGTTTTTGCGTGCCCCTGGGCTCAGCGCAGCTAAACGTCGGTTGATGTTTGACACGCTCGGCAGCATCGAAGCAGTCATTAATATCACCGGCCCACAAGCATTGGCCCTGCGAGTATCAGCTGATTCAATTACCGCACTCAAACGCCCGGCACAGCGCATGCTTGAGCAAGATTTGGCTTGGCTAAGCTCCGGCCTACGCTGCTTGATCGGGATCGGTGATTCCCGCTATCCACAGTTGCTAGCACGCGCGCCGGATGCGCCGGTCGCTATTTTTGTTGAAGGCAGCATCGAGCGTTTAGCGCTACCCACGATCGCAATTGTAGGTAGCCGGGGTGCAACCCATCAAGGCAGCGATTTCGCCGCCGCACTCGCCAGTGCATTTAGTGCGGCTGGTTTGACCGTAGTCAGTGGCCTAGCTCTGGGCATAGACACCAGTGCCCATTTGGGCGCACTGGTCGGGCCGGGCAGCACGGCGGCGGTATTAGCCACGGGCTTGGATCGCATGTATCCCAAGCAAAATTTGGCGCTCGCAGAGCGCATCGTCGCCGAAGGCGGTACCTTAATTTCTGAAATGCCGCTGGGCACCGCACCCTTGCCCGCTTTATTCCCGCAGCGCAACCGCATTATTTCTGGCCTGAGTTTAGGGGTCGTAGTGGTTGAAGCGAGCGTGCAGTCCGGCTCATTGGTCACCGCACGCTTTGCCGGCGAACAGGGTCGTGAGGTGTTTGCCGTTCCCGGTTCAATACACAATCCAATGGCGCGGGGTTGCCATCAGCTTATTCGTCAGGGGGCAAAGTTAGTTGAATCGGCAGCTGATGTATTGAGCGAGTTGGCACCGATGATTCAGGGCGAGTTTTCTGCCGCATCGCTGTCGCGAGAATTCGCCATGATCAACAATTCGAATTCGCAAAACTTGACACCCGCAAAAAGATCGTCACGCAGCAAACCCACGCCCGCCAAAGCCTCGGAAGCACGGGCGCAGATTGATGAGGAAACGCAGAAATTTCTGAACTTAATCGGCTACGACCCGATCAACATTGATCGTCTGGTGGATTTGACTGGGCTGTCCATCGCGCAACTATCCGGCCAATTGCTTGGTCTTGAGTTGGATGGCTTAATCGACAAACTTAGCGGCGCGCGTTACCAGCGACGGGTTTAGTGCCAGACGCTTCGCAAGGCGAATAAGTAGGTTTTTTTAGTGCAGTTCCTACAACGCATCCGGTTAATACCTTGCTTGCTAATCTAGGGCCTCGATTAGAGCAAACTTTAAGTGCATAAACCCATTACCGATTTCCATTTTGTGTTACTGCTGGGCGCTTTGAGCATGATCGGGCCGTTTGCAATTGATACTTTGTTTCCGGCTTTTCCGGTGGCCGGTGTTGCTCTGGGTGTGTCACCAGCAATGATGCAGCAGACAATTTCTAGCTATTTGTTTGCATTTGCGATCGGCAGCCTGTTGCACGGCCCGCTTTCCGACAGTTTCGGGCGCAGGCCAATCGTGTTGCTGTGCATCTCGGGGTTTGTGCTGGGTTCGCTAGGCTGTTGGTTCGTCAGCCATTTCTCGACGCTGCTCGTTTTTCGCGCGATGCAAGGTTTTTGCGCAGCGGGCGGTACCGTTATCTCGCGAGCCCTAGTACGTGATCGTTTCGATGGCGCGAGAGCACAACAAGCGACCAGTCAAATTACTCTAGTTTTCCTGATCGGCCCGGCCATAGCTCCACTGATTGGCGGGCTTATTTTGCAAATCGCGGGCGCAACGCAGTGGCGGCTGATTTTTGCTTTCATTACTGTTTACAGTGCTGTCGTGGCGATAGCGCTGTTGCGTCAACTCGGCGAAAGCCATCCAGAAGCAAACCGACTGGAATTTTCTGCGCCCGCGCTAGCACACAGCTATCTCACGATTGTTCGATCCCAAGCCGCTGTGTGGCTTATTTTGGCTGCTGCATTCAATTTCAGCGGCCTGTTCTTAATGATTTCCAGCGCGCCAGCGATTGTCTTTGGCTTATGGAAACTTGACATTTTGGATTTATGGAAGTTATTCGTGTTCGCCATGGGGGGAATTTTGCTGGGCAGCCAACTTTCCGGTTATGTCGCCGCACGATGGCCGCACGCGCGTACCATTGGCTTAGGCTATTGGGTGATGCTCTGCGCTTGCGCTGCCCACATTTTCTACGGCGCGCTGGTCACTCAGCCGACTTGGCCGCTCGCCGCGTTCCCGATTTTACTGTACGCCGCTGGCTCCAGTTTGGCCTATCCCAGCTTGACGGTCTTACTGATGGACAGATTTCCTGAACGCCGAGGTGCTGCCGCCAGCTTGCAAACCTTCGTCAGCTTGGGATTTAACGGTTTTGTCGCGGGCAATGTATCACCCCTGGTCGCAGGCACGACATTAAAACTTGCTGGTGCGCAGGGCATCACCATGTTGGGTGGGTTAGTGACCTATGGACTTTTTGTCTGGAGTCAAAAGCGCTTACAACGCAGGGTGGAAGAA
>JAYTAO010000424.1:0-3258 GCA_043737435.1 Rhodanobacteraceae bacterium
CTGCTGGCACGCAAATTTAACTTAAGCTGAGTTGGATGTGGCGCTGATGTTTAGCTTTAACGTGGACAAGCTGCAGCGGCGCTGCTCGCGTCAAGTAACGCCTGTACCCGTTTGTAATTCGCGCCCAGCAATGCATTAGACAGATAGAATCGCCGAATTCCCAACTGCGATTCTGCGATGCGTACAATTTTTGCTCTAGTTTTACTGTCGCCATTTTGTGCTGCCGCGACGTTTACCGTAGACACCACCAGCGATGCCAGCTTAAGCGCCTGTACCGCTGCTGCTGGCGATTGCAGCCTGCGCGGCGCAATCACTGCCGCGAACGCCACGCCAGCGTTGGACTTAATCGCGTTTAATATCCCCACCAGTGATGCGGGCTATCAGCTGACTACCCAGCATTGGCGGATTGCGGTTGGTGAGACCTCACTGCCCACCATTGAAACGCCGCTAACCATTGATGGCTATACGCAAGCGGGTGCGTTGGCGAATACCAACTCGCCCGCGCAAGGTGGTTTAAACACGGTGCTTAAAATCGAGCTGAGTCCGCTAAAGCCACCTACCGGCATTGGCTTGTTCATTGGACAAAATACCCCTGGAGGTGGCGCCACCATGACGTTGCGTGGTTTGGCAATCAATAGTTTTGGTAATCAGGTGGTACTCAACGGGGCCAGCGCGCATCGAATTGAAGGATGTTTTTTCGGCACCAACATTAGCGGTACTTTAGCTGCTATTTCACCCTCTTTAAACAGTGGTGTCGGACTGGCTTTGGTAGGCTCAGGTGCGTATGTCATTGGTGGTACGCAGCCGGCGGCGCGTAATTTGGTCAGTGGCCTGACTGCTGGCATCGTCGGTCAAGAGCGGCTGGACGGCTTACAAGTGCAGGGCAATTTGATCGGCACGGACGCGACCGGCACCCAAGCGATTGGTAATTTACATGAAGGCTTTTATGCCTACGGCTCCCTAACAAACACATTAATTGGCGGCAGCGATCCAGCGGCGCGTAATGTCATCGCCGCCAGCGGCTGGAGCGCGCTTAATTTTCGTGCGCGAGGAGCTGTCGTGAGCTATGCGGGCACGCGCATCGAAGGCAATTACTTAGGCACCGATGTGACCGGAACACGCGCACTCGGCAATGGCCGGGATCTTTTTCCAGATACACCGCGTGCGACGATCAATTTTTTTGACGGCGAAAGCTGCCAAATCAACATTGGCGGGCCGGCGCCTGGCCAGGCTAATCTGATTGCATTCGGCCATGACGCCGGCATTCACTCGCGCTGTCGCGGGCTTTCCAGTAGCGCCAATCGCTTCTATAACAATCGTGGCCTTGCGATCGATTTGAGCCCCACCGATTTTTCCGATGGCACCACCGCCAACGATGCGAATGATGCTGATGAAGGCGGCAACCGCCTGCAAAATTTTCCTGAATTCACGGTGCCCAATGGATTTCTTCCGAACGGTGGCCTGTTCACTTCCGTGCAATATCGCGTGGATTCGGCGCTTGCTAACGCCAGCTATCCGATTACCGTGCACTTCTATCGCGGCGCCTGCGGTGGCGGTAGTGAGAAGCTGATGCAAACCGATGTCTACACCGCCGCACAAGCGCAAAGCATGAAAACCATCACCCTCAATAGCCCCGATGGCGGCAATATGCTGCCGCTAGTGGCTACAGCGATTGATGCCGCAGGCAATAACAGCGAATTCTCGCCGATGATTGGTGATGCGATAATGCGCAGCGATTTTGAGGATGTATTAGCGCCACTAACCATGGGCAAATGCCTGCCGCCAAATTAAATTTTTCAGTCGAAAAGCATTTGAAAGTGGAAGCAGTTGGTTGCGATGTTAGTTGCAGAAAATTTAATTTTCAAACCCGTTGAAAAACAAAGGTAGCTCTGCTGGGCGGCCAATCAGCAGATGCTGACGCGTATCAAAGCTAGCTCCGCGCGTGGGCGAGGCAGATTCAGCCAACACATGCAGGCGCAAATTCGTCAGCGCCGCCGTGCGTAGTGTTCCGCCAACACAAGCATAGCTAGAGAACACCGGAGCCAGGCCCTTAAAGTTACTGGTTTTCGCATCGATAACCATCGTTGCCATGGTGCCGCCGAAGATTAGCTGGTCAGGCGCATCGGCGGTGCGCGCCAGCGTACCGCCGCTAAACGCCAGCAAGGCGATTTTTTCGGGGACATCGTAAAGTGCGCGAAAAATGCTTTCTTGTTTTGCCGCGCGGCTGGCAGAACTACCCGCATTGGTGTAGCCCACCGAGGATTTGATGACGCTTGCGGCCGTTCCCGCGAGCAGCGTGTAATCACTTGGCGCGTAGCGGGCTAGGCTCTCGAAATAATTGGCATCGGCTTCCACGCTGCCGGTGACAGTTAAAGCGCCGACATTGGCGGTGCCATCGCCGGGATAATTGACCGCAATAGTTCCGGCAGGCGTTTGCGTTGTCATTGCCGTGCGGGCGCTGAGGTCATAGCGCCATTGGTCATTGAGTCGGTCAAACACCAGATCGGTGTAAAACAAGGGCCGCCCCGCATCCCGGCGCAGCACGCTGACTGCGGATTCTTTAATAAACGTCGCTTCCCCGTTGCCGATCACTTCCGCGATGCCGTTTTGGATGACGACGCCGGTCTTTTGATCGATACCGATGGCAAAGATCGCGTGATCACCGGAGTCGCCAATGGCGCGCGCCATAATTCCGACTAAGCGGCCCAGCCTTCCGCGCTGGGTAAAGTGCGTGTCGATCACTACATTCGGCACGAAGCCGAGAAAATCCGAGTGTATCGCCGAAGTTCCCGGCACGCTGACGTCATCGAGATAAGGCGTTTTGGCATCCCGCATGACGTCACTAGAGATCAGATCGCTGCTGCCACAAAAGCAGTGCTGCGCCTGGCTCATCGCCCCGGCACTGGTGCCGCCTACGGCACCACCGCGCGTTTGCACCACGCTGCGGATATGCGCTTCCAGCAAGCTATTGTTCCATTTATCGAAGTACTCGCCTTGATCGCCGCCTTTGATGAACACTACATCGGCATCCGCAACCGGGGCCATGCGGCCTGCGTCATTGGCGTCCACTGATGAAGTTGCTTCCACATTGAGCGCCTGCGTATTCAGCCCAACGCTGCTGCCCAACCATTGAAAATATTGCGGCAACCACGCGTCATCCATCTGCGCTTGCGCCACCGCTTGTGCATGCGTCAGACCTAGGCCCGGCGGGTTGGCGGTGATTGGCGCCTCGGCATAGCTATACCAATCGGGGTCGTT
>JAYTAO010000425.1:0-3245 GCA_043737435.1 Rhodanobacteraceae bacterium
TTCGCCATTGTCGGTGCGAAATTCCCGCATCGGCGAACCACGCATTGCGACCTGTACGGTGCTGGCAATTTGCTGCGCAGTAAAACCTAGGCTGGCCGCCCGCGCACGATCAATCTGGATACGAATTTCTTTTTGATCGTTGCCTAAATCACTACGTACGTCCTTGAGCTCTGGCACCTTCGCCTGTAAAAAACGTACGACATCCTGCGATAAGGCACCCAAAACTTCGCTTGAGTCACCAGCAATTTGCAGCTCGATGGCGTCATCGTTGGAGCTGCCGCCGCCACCAAAGCCACCGCCTTCACCAAAATTTGGCTTGCCCACCGCAAACCGCGGCATCGCTTCGCGAATTTTTTCCTGCACTTGCACGGGCGTCAATTTGCTTTTTGCTTCATCAATCATTTGGATGCGCGTACCCATCCCTTGATCACCGATGTAGGTGTAAACGTTTTCAATTTCGAATTCGGTTTTATTTTTCAACAAAAATTGCTCGAAAATCCGCGCCGCTTTTTCTAGTTCAGGTAGTGGGTAATTGCCCTCGATCTGCCAATTGGCGCGAAAGGTTCGGTCCACAGAGCCTTTGAAAAAATCGAAGGTGATAAATTGCAGCGGAATCGCGGTGCTGGCAATGACGAAAAGCATAACTATGACGGTTTTCCAGCGATGCGAGAGCGTCCAGCGCAACAGCCGCGCGTAGCTTTCTTTCCAACGCTCGACAATCTTGATTTGACTCAAACCTTTGGGCGGCTGCACCCGCGCGGCGAGCATCGGAATTAAGCTGACGCTGACCAACCAAGAACACAACAAGGCAATCGTCAGCGGAATCGCAACGTAGTAAAGGAAAATCCCGACTTGCGTGGTGCTGCCAAAAACATTGGGCAAAAACACAATGATCGAGGTCAACGTGCCGGCACTAACCGCCAGCTGCACCATACGTGTACCTTCAATCGCACTTGCACGCGAATCGCCAGGATTTTTTTCCCGCTGCTGGTAGATGCTTTCAACCACCACGACTGCGTTATCGACCAGCATGCCTACACCTAAAAGCAGGCCCATCATGGTCAACACATTGAGCGTCAAGCCAATGAAATACATCGCACCCAAAGTCATCGTTAGGCAAATCGGCACCGCTAGCGAGACCATTAGCGTGCTGGGCCAATGGCGCAAAAAGAAATACAGCACCAGCAGCGAAAACAGCGCGCCTTCCCAACCGGATTTGACCAACTCGCTTAGTGAGCTCTCCACGCCCTGCCCTTGATCTTCCACCACGATCAAATTCACGCCTGGCAACTCCTTGCTGATGCGATTGATCTCCGCCATCACAAGTCGACAAACCTCGACCAAGTTCGAACTGCGCTCACGATTGACGTCCACACCGACCGCGTAAATGCCGTCCAAAATTCGGATCGCATCGGTTTTTTGCGCTTTTAAGCGAATTTCTGCGATATCACGCAAACGCACGCCAGCAGCGGTTACCTGCAGCGAGCCGATCTCTTCCAAGGTGTTTAATTCACCTACCGGCTGCACTCTAAAGCGCTGATTCGCATCATGAATTAGCCCAGCGGACACGGAAAAATTGCTGCTCGCTAATTTTTGCGCCAACTGATTCAAATCGACGTTGAACGAGGCAATGCGCTCCGGCAGTAACGATATTTCTACTTCCGAAGGCTCAACGCCAGCAATGTTGACGCTGGCAACTCCGGGAATACGCTCCAGCGGGCGCTTTAGTTTACGATCTAAAAAATCGTACGAGCGGCTCAAATCGCGGCCGTTGGAGGTTAAGCGAATCGTGATCGCGGCTTGGTCGTTGGTGGAAAATTTTTGCACGAATATGCGCTGCACGTCGGCCGGTAAATCCGGCCGCGCCGCATCGACTTTTTCGCGCACCTCCGCCACTTTCAACTTCAAATTTTTATTGAAAGCAAACAGCATGAAAAAAGTTGCGCCATTTTCATTGGCTTGCGCATAAAGATTTTCGATGCCGCTGATGGTGGCAAGCTGCGCTTCAATCGGGCGCACGATATCGCGCTCAACTTCACGCGGCGATGCGCCCGGATAAGGCACGTTGACCAAAATAAAAGGCGCATCGACTTCCGGGAAAAACTCCAGCTTTAATAGTCGCGCACTAAAAATACCGAACACGAAAAAGCTGATAAAAATCATAATCGCCGTGACCGGGCGCTTGAGTGAGAGTTCGGCGAGCGTCATGGGCAAATCCCTCTGGTATGCGATATCTCCATCGCCCCAACGAACGCTTCAAAGTGATGTGGTGTAAAGGATTGGACATCATGAAAGGTTCTTGGGCTTTGCGCCAATTTCCGGAGGCAGCTTGATGATCCCGCAGGGATCACAGAAGGTAGCCGGTGTGTCGTAGGCACAGCGTGCCGAAGACCACCGGAATAATGTGAGCGTCCGTGATTCGACCCCGAAGGGTGTCGTACAAAAACCAGGACAGCCCACGCAGATAAGATATTCGTTCTAACTTTGTGCGACCCCTGGCGGGGTCGAAGCCCAATTTGATATTCCCTCCGGTGGTCTGCGCCGCTTTGCGGCTTCGACGCACCGGCTACCTTATGCGATCCCTGTGGGATCGATTGAAGATGAATTTTGGTCAGCATGTTTGGTGTTATTGGGGCGCCATCAATTAACGCAGCAAAATGTAATTTCATCGCCTTACTCCGCAACCTGCACATGCTTGAGCATGTGCGCAGGCAAACTGGCGCGCCGATCAATTAGCTGATACAGCACCGGCACGACAATAAGCGTTAGCAAGGTGGAGAAGGTCAGTCCACCGATCACGGTAATCGCCAGCGGCGCGCGCAGTTCAGCGCCTTCGCCGGTGCCCAAAGCCATCGGTAAAAACCCGACCAAGGTGGTCAAGGTGGTCATCACAATCGGGCGCAGCCGGGTCAAGCCGCCCTGGATCAAGGCCTCGTATTTTGGCATGCCACCGGCACGCAGTTGGTTCACGCGGTCAATCAACACAATCGCGTTACTGACAACAATGCCCACCAACATAATTAAGCCAATAAAGACGATAACGCTGAGAGTGGTCTGGGTTAAATAAAGCGCATAGACTGCGCCCACTAATGCCAGCGGCACTGAGAACAAGATTAAAAACGGGTGCAGCAAGGACTCAAATTGCGAAGCCATCACTAGATAGACTAAAAAAATTGCCAGAGTCAGCGCGATCAGCAAGGAATTAAACGACGCCTGCATATCCGAGCTTTGCCCGGCAACTTTGC
>JAYTAO010000426.1:0-3241 GCA_043737435.1 Rhodanobacteraceae bacterium
GCGCAGGCTTTTATGTGGCACAACTACGGCAACAGCTCGATAGGCGCGCGTAGCGATGTGGAAAACGTGCCGATCCCCAAGCTTCAGGCGTTTTATCGAACCTACTACCAGCCCGACAACGCGGTATTGATTGTTGCCGGGCCAATAGTGGTGGAAAAAACTTTGGGCTCAATCGCCAAAGCATTCTCAGGCATTAAAAAGCCAACACGCAGCCTGCCGGTGTTCTACACCACCGAGCCCACTCAGGATGGCGAGCGCGAATCCACCATTCGCCGCATTTCTGGCACACCATTGATCATGTTGGGCTATCACTTACCCGGCGGTGCGCACCCGGATGCCACCGCCATGAACGTGGTGATGCGCATTTTGGCCGATGAAAACACCGGCCGATTGCGCACCAGTTTAGTCAATGCCGGGCTAGCGACCGGTGCGCAGGCTTTTCCGTTGGCATTCCAGGAAAGTTCGGTCGCCACGTTTATTTTAAGCTTCGATAAAAAGCAGGATCTGGCAAAAGCCCGGATCGTGGCATTGCGGGAAATTGAAGCGCCCGCAACGTTTACCGAAGCCGAATTCCAACGCGCCAAGCGCGCCTATCAAAATGAGCTGAAGTCTAGCTTGGACGATGTTTCTCAGGTGGGTTTGAGTTTGTCGGAATACATTGCCCTAGGCGATTGGCGCTTATTTTTCGTCGAACCCCAACAGCTCAACGCATTGACCTTAAAAGATCTCAACCGGGTCGCACAGACCTATCTAATCACTTCTAATCGCACGGCCGTGAACTATTTGCCGCTAGACGCGGGTTCGGGCGTGCCCAAGCGTGCTGAGATACCGCCGCCACCCGCGCTGGCAGCGCAACTGGCCAGCTTAAAGTCCGATACCCAAGGCGCAATTGCCGCCGGCGAACAGCTGGACTTAAGCCCACTGGCGCTCGAACCGCGCATCAAGCGCAGCCACGTGCGTGATGGGTTTGACGTGGTGAGCTTAATGAAGAAATCGCGCAATCAAGCGGTGAATTTCACCTTGAGCCTGCTTATGGGCGACGAAAATTCCTTGGCGGGGAAAACTTATAGTGTGGAGGCAGCAGCGGCCATGCTCAGCCGCGGCACGTTAAGCCTAGATCGCACGGCGTTTTCCGACGCCTTGGATGCCAATGAAGCGGAATTATCCATCTCTGCCAGCGGCCAAAGCTTAGTCGCCACCGGCCGAGCCACCGCAAGCACCTTAATGAAAACGCTGGAGCTGCTCGAAGATGCGTTGAAACATCCGCGCTTTGACGAGCTGGAATTTTCCGCGTGGCGCAAGGAAGAGCTCAGCGGCTTGGAAAGTGCTGAAACCAATCCGCAGGCCTTGGCTGGTAACGCGATGAGCATGGCTACCAATCCCTACCCTAATGGACATCCCGCCGCATCGGAAAGTTTCGCTGCAAGCCATGCCGCCATAAGCGCATTGAGCTTGGCCGAGGTAAAAAAAGCACATGCTGATTTTATCGGTGCGGCGAATTTTAGCGCCACTTTGGTGGGTGAATTTGACGAAACGGCAACGATTGCGGCATTGAAATCGCGCTTTGAAACCTGGCGCGCACCGAAGACATACATCGAGTTCCCAGAATTGCCCAATCGCGCTGCGCCCAAGCACACCTGGGTCAATACCCCGGATCAGGCGAATGGCATGCTGATCGCTGCGTTGCCAATTTCTTTGCAAGACACGGACGCGGATTTCGCCTTTGCAGCCATCGCCAACTACATTTTAGGCGGCGGCGGCTTGGACAGCCGGATAATGGATCGCTTGCGGCAAAA
Source organism: Rhodanobacteraceae bacterium (assembly GCA_043737435.1). GTDB lineage: Bacteria > Pseudomonadota > Gammaproteobacteria > Xanthomonadales > SZUA-5 > JANNYA01. The sequence goes on from JAYTAO010000426.1 coordinate 1,797, forward strand.
GGATGGCGTTTCCTATGGCGGCGGCACCGGCTTAGGCGTTAGCAGCCGCTCAAACGCGTCCTTGTGGCAAGCCTATGCGATCGCGGCACCGGAAAATTTATTGCCCAGCGAAAAAGCGGTTCTAGAAGAGCTAAAACGCTTTCAAGAACAAGGCATTACGAGTGAGGAACTGGCTAAGGCGAAAGCCGGAATTATTAAAAGCAAACGCGTTGCTTGGGCCGATGATGCGCGTCTTAGCGGCGTGCTGGCGGCACAAGTGGAATATCAGCGCACCATGGCATTTTCCGCCAACGTTGAAAGTCAAATTGCCGCAGCAACATTGGCGCAGGTGAACAACTACATTAAAAAAACAATTTCGCCTGATGCTTGGGGATTTGTGCTGGCAGGGGATCAGGCAAAGGTGAAGAAATAATAATTGCTTGTTTGAAATTGATTCTGATTAATTGCTTCACCACAGAAGCAAATGGTTATAGGTTTTAATCTATTACTTTCTACATTCAAGATTAATGAGCCAAATCGCAAAGCTATTTTAAATGGACGCAGCCAAGCTGTGCGATTGCCTGCGGCATTTCGTATTAATGCGAAAGAGGTGTTTGTTCGCTTGGACGCTCAAACGGGTGACGTGATTCTTTCGCAAAAGCGGTCTGATTGGACAAGTTTTTTTGAAGCTGCGCGGAATTTAGACGTACCCTGCGATTTTTTAAGTAAGTTTGAGCGCGCACGAACAGAGCGAACGCGGCCGTTTTAATGAGAAAATTTTCGTCAGGTTTCTATCAACCAAAGTGATGAAAGCCGCAACAAAGCGACGCCGGAAAGCAGCTATTTTGACCATTCCAGGCGTTCCAAAAGCTCCCCTTCTACAAATTGCCAACCTTTGGGCCCGTCAAATACCGTCAACTTTAGCTTGTGGGTTTCCTCAATTTCTTGCAATGGATAGCGCATCCACGCTTTGACTTCACAGACATAGACGAAATCCCTGCCAGTACAGCTAATTTTTTCCAGCTTATCCAATTTCGACTCAACTTGCAGCGTCTTGCCGGTCGGCGTAAAGGTCAAGGTATTCGTGCCAGCTGCGTTTATCCGCTCAAGTTCTGTGCGATAAACATCCGCTATATCTGCGGCGCTAGGCTCACCTCCACGACGGTGACAGGCGGAGATTAGCAAGCAAATGCAAACGGCAACGAACATGCGGTACAACAGGACTTTTAGAGGCATGGCTCGGTTTTTATTGGCTGGCATTGCGGGCTATTTTTTTCAATATCGCAAACTATACACACGCTTGCGAACGACACCAAGTCAAGTCGATGACGTTTTAACCCTAGAAACCGCAGTTGGACGGACAAAAGCGTGCATTTTTTTGGCGTTCCAGCAAGGTGTGAGGAGGCAGCATGCTCATTGCCTGCAACGACGAAACAACGATGCTGGGGCGTCAAAAAAGTGTTCAA
>JAYTAO010000427.1:0-7976 GCA_043737435.1 Rhodanobacteraceae bacterium
GGGCAAGTTAAAGGCCCGCTTGCTGCCGCGATTGATTACTACCGGCCCGAGCGCGAAAGCCAAGTGCTGCGCATGGTGATCGAACGCAACGCCGGGCCACTGTCGAATGGCGAATTGGTGCGGGTATTCCGGGAGATCATGTCCGCCTGTTTGGCGCAGCAAAATCCCCTGCGCATCGCGTTTTTGGGCCCAGAAGGCACGTTTAGCCAAGCGGCGGTGTTAAAGCATTTTGGCCATTCGGTTAAAGTGCTGCCGTTGGCCTCGATTGAAGAGGTGTTTCAAGAAGTAGAAGCCAAAAACGCCGATTTTGGCGTGGTGCCGATTGAGAACTCGGTCGAAGGTTCGGTGCACCACACGCAGGATATGTTCGTTAGCTCGAACCTAAAAATTTGCGGGGAAATCGAGCTGAGCATCCAGCAGCATTTGATGAGTACAGGCGAAGATTTAAGCAAAATCGAGCGGGTGTATTCGCATGCGCAATCCTTGGGGCAATGCAAAATGTGGTTGAAGAAAAATCTGCCTAAGGCCGAGAAAATTCCGTGTTCCAGCAACGCTGAAGCCGCGCGTCGCGCGCGCAATGCGCCGGAAGCGGCAGCGATTGCTTCGGAAACAGCCGCACAAATATATGGCCTCAAAATTCTGCGCCGCAGCGTGATGGATCGGCCAGATAACACCACGCGATTCGTTGTGCTGGGCCACAAATTATTCGAGCCTTCCGGCCACGATAAAACCAGTTTGATGCTGGCCGGTAAAGATCAGCCCGGTTTGCTGTATCAACTACTAGACCCGCTGGCCCGCGCTGGCGTCAGTATGACCCGAATCGAGTCTCGGCCGATGCGCACCGGCAAATGGGAATATGCGTTTTTCCTCGATGTTGCCGGGCATATTAAAGACGAGGCGCTGAAGTCAGCGCTGGGCGAGATGGGACATTTGGCCGGGCAGCTGAAGATTTTGGGGTCGTATCCGATTGCGTTTGGCTAATTTGTTTTTGGAAAACAAACCGTGGCACAAAAAAAGCCGCTTTCGCGGCTTCCTTTTTATTCTGTCAAGCGAACTTAAACCCGTTCAATCAACCCCGCAAAGCCCATACCCGTACCGATACACATACTGACCATGCCATAGCGCAGCTGGCGGCGCTGCAGCGCGTGCACGATCGTCGCGGTACGAATTGCGCCGGTGGCGCCGAGCGGGTGGCCCAACGCAATTGCGCCGCCAAGTGGATTGACGCGATCTGGATTCAGGCCGGAATCGCGCATCACCGCTAACGCTTGCGCCGCAAATGCTTCGTTCAGTTCAATCCAGTCAATGTCGTCGAGCTTGACGCCGGTTTGTTTAAGCAGCTTTGGAATCGCTTCTTTTGGGCCAATGCCCATGATTTCTGGCGGCACGCCGGCAACACAGTGGCCTACCCAGCGTGCAAGGGGTTTCAAGTTCATTTCCCGCACCGCTTTTTCAGAGGCCAGCAGCACCGCACCGGCGCCATCGGACATTTGCGAGCTATTGCCCGCGGTGACTGAGCCATCACTGCGGAATGCGGGTTTTAGTTTCAGCAAACCCTCCACCGTGGTGTCTTTGCGTGGGCCTTCATCGGTACTAAGCACGCGGCTGTCGGTAATGATGTTGCCGCTGGCAACATCTGGATAGTGATCATCAAGGGTAAATGGCGAGATTTCGCTGCTGAACTCACCCGCTGCAATTGCCGCCATGGCTTTGACGTGCGAGTTATAGGAAAACTGATCCTGATCTTCGCGGCTGACTTTCCAACGCTCCGCCACTTTTTCCGCGGTAATGCCCATGCCATACGCGATTGCGATATTTTCGTCGGAAAATACCGCTGGATTAAACGCCGGTTTGGCACCCATCATCGGGATCATCGACATACTTTCCGCACCGCCCGCGAGCATCAAATCAGCTTCGCCTAGGCGAATGCGATCTGCAGCGAGGCCAATTGCTTGACTGCCGGAGGCGCAAAAACGGTTGATCGTCATGGCGCTAACAGTATTCGGTAAACCTGCCAACAGCACCGCGATGCGCGCCATATTCATGCCTTGCTCACCTTCGGGCATGGCACAGCCAATGATGGCATCGTCAATGTATTTGGCATCCACACCAGATTGCTTGATCAAATTGCGGATGCAGTGCGCCAGCAAGTCATCAGAACGGGTGTTGCGAAACATCCCACGGGGCGCTTTGCCAACGGCAGTGCGGGTTGCGGCGACGATATAGGCGTCTTGTATTTGTTTGCTCATAAGTTCGCTCCTGATTAGTTACGCAGCGGTTTGCCGGTGTTGAGGGTGTGCGCGATGCGCTCTAGCGTCTTTTGCTGTTTACACAAGGCAATGAAGTTTTTGCGCTCAACGGTTAGCAACCAGGTTTCGTCCACCAAACTGCCGCGTTCAATTTCACCGCCGCACAACGCCGTGGCGATACGCGTAGCTACTTCGACATCATGGGCACTGGCGTAGTGGCCTTCCAGCATATTGGTTAGACTGGCTTTGAAGGTGGCGATACCGACATCCCCGGCGACTGGCACCGCTTTCGGCGGCATCGGCGCGCGATAGCCGGCGGCGGCTAGGCCAAGAGCAACTTGCTTGGCGACATGCAATAGCTCAAAGCTGTTGAACACCACAGTGTCGGTTTGGCGCATTAGTTTGAGTTCTTTCGCATCAATCGCGCTGGTACCAACGCCGGCCATAGCTAGGGTTTGGAAGACTTGCTTGAGTTGCCCGAACACATCGCCATCGACCGCATTTGCGGCACTGCGCAGTGCGAATTCTTTGCAACCGCCACCGCCGGGCAATAGGCCAACGCCCGCTTCCACTAGGCCGATGTAGCTTTCAAGTGCTGCAACCGTGGCAGCTGAATGCATTTGGAACTCGCAGCCACCGCCGAAACACATGCCGCGCACCGCCGAAACCACCGGCACCGCCGAGTACTTAATGCGCATTGAAGTGTCTTGGAAGTGCTTCACAATAGCTTCGAATTCGTCAAATTTGCCCGCAGCAATCGCTGGCACTGCGTCGGATAAATCGGCACCAAATGAGAATGGCTCTTTGGTTTGCCAAATGACCAGCGCCTTGAAGCTGTCTTCGGCCAGAGCAATGGCTTTGTGCACGCCTTCTAAAACTTTGGCGCCCACGGTGTTGCCTTTGGATTTGAAGCTGGCAATTAGTACACCGTCACCTTGAGTCCAGGCGCGTAGGCCTTCGTTTTCCCAAACCGTTTCACCTTTGTTGGCATCAAAGTTTTCGGTGTAGATTGGATCAGGAAAATATTGCTTGTTATAGACATCGAGTTTGCTGCGCTCGCGCATTAGTTTTGCTACAGGCGCGTAGGATCCAGTCGCATCATGCACACCCTCACGACCGTCTTTTACCCATGCCGGCAATGGTGCGTTGCTCATCGATTTGCCCGCCGCGATATCGGCTTCAATCCATTCCACCACCTGTTTCCATCCCGCTTGCTGCCAAATTTCGAAGATGCCTTCAGTCCAGCCAAAGCCCCAGCGAATCGCGAAATCTAAATCGCGCGCGTTGTCGGCGATCGCTTCCAAATGATAGGACGCGTAGTGAAATACATCGCGGAAGCAAGCCCAGACGAATTGCGCCTGGGCATCATCTGTATCACGCAAAGCTTTGAGCTTATTCGCCCAACCTTTCTGGCGCAGCGCGCTTTCTGCATCAATGCTGGCCTCGGCGTCAGAATTTTTATAATCCGCCTTTGCCGGATCAAGTACCAAAATTTTGTCGCCAACTTTCTTAAAGAAACCGGCTTTGGTTTTTTGCCCGAGCGCACCTTTTTCAATCAGCGCTGACAACACTGCAGGCGCTTTGAAATACTGATGCCACGGGTCGTTAGGTAGCTTGCCATCCATGGTGCGAATGACGTTCGCCATAGTATCTAATCCAACCACATCAGCGGTGCGATAGGTCGCGGATTTTGGCCGACCGATCAGCGGGCCGGTCAGCGCGTCGACTTCATCAAAACCTAGCTTGAACGCCTGTGTGTGATGCATCGTTGCCAGCATCGAGAACACGCCGACGCGGTTGGCGATGAAATTCGGCGTGTCTTTTGCGCGCACCACGCCTTTGCCCAGGGTCGAGGTCAAGAACACTTCAAGTTGATCCAAAATTTCCGGCTTGGTGGCCGGCGTTGGAATTAGCTCGACCAAATACATGTAGCGCGGCGGGTTGAAAAAGTGCACGCCGCAGAAGCGTGTTTTCAGCTCCGCGTCAAAACCGTCGGATAAATCGGTAATGCTCAAGCCCGAGGTGTTGGTGGCAAATACCGCATGCGGCGCAATAAACGGCGCAATTTTCGCGTACAGGCCGTGCTTGATTTCCATGCGCTCAGCCACGGCTTCGATGATCAAATCGCAGTCTTTTAATAGCTCCAGATGGTCATCAAAATTGGCTGGTTGAATCTGTGCGGCAAGGGATTTATGCCCCAATGGCGCAGGCGAAAGTTTGGTCAAATTGTCAATTGCTTTCGTGACGATGCCGTTGCGATCACCCTCCTTGGCGGGCAAGTCAAACAAAATCACGGGTACTTTCGCGTTGATTAGGTGCGCAGCGATTTGCGCGCCCATCACGCCCGCGCCCAGCACGGCGACTTTACGAACATGAAACTTAGCGGTTACGGACAAGGGACACCTCGGTCGTTCAAAAGGAAGCGGGAGCATACTCCATACGCCAGCGTATGGGCATCGTTGCAGTTAATAAAATGACGACAAAATCTTGCCGGAATGAATATCAGGTTGTTGTTAACGCCAACCGGCAACAGAATCTCTCAGTAAAGCCAAGCTAACTTTGCGGGCTAAGAAAAAGCTATAAATGCCCGCATCAATTCCAAAAACTAAAAGTTATGGCTAAAACGGTACCTGGAACGCTAGTTGTTGCTGCCTATAACCCTGCCGCTGCGCGCAAATTAAAATTAATTGTCGGTGCGCTGTGGCTGGCAACTTTGGCGGCCACATTCATTTATTGTAAAAATACTATGACGCCTGGATATGCCCGTGCTCAAGCCGAACTGGCGCAAGCACACGAGGAAATCGTGCACTTAGGCGGCAATGCCGACGCATTAAAGGCTGAGGTCGCAAAATATCAGCGTGGCGAGCAAGTTGCCAAAGAAGCCAATACCGCCTTACAAAATTCCATTGATCAACGCCAGCAAGAAATTGCAACCTTACGCGCCGACCTTTCTTTCTTTCAGCGCTTCGCGGGCGGCGGCAATGCGGAAGCGTTGGGCGTGCAGGACATTACTATCGAGCCCACCGACAACCCGCGCGTTTTTAAATACGCCATTGCCGTGAGCCAAAATCTTAAGCGCGGAAAAATTGCGAGCGGCAAGCTGCGTTTCAGCGTTAGTGGAATTAGCGATGGGAAGCCCAAGCGCTTAGAAATGGCGGCGCTTTTGGGTGAGCAAGGGGCCACCGAGCTAAAATATGAGTTTAAGTATTTCCAGCTTTTCAACGGTACGCTATATTTGCCCGAGGGTTTTGCCGCTGGCGCTATTCAAGCGCGCATGCTCAACGACGATGGCGAGGCGGCAGACAAGGAGATCACCTGGGAAGCTGCGAAGAAGGCGGCGGGCGAAGTCGCAAGTTAGTCATGATCTTGATTTATGCTAAGCATTGCTTAATAGTTGACGGCATCCAGGCGTGCCCGCTTGAATTTCTGCAATTTGGACGAATTTGAAGTAGGAGCACTATTAACTTAGCAATTTGCCAAATTGCGTGCAGCTGAAACAACTTTGTTTGTTTTGGCAAACGAATCATCAGAAAAGTTTTTTTTAAAGGAGCGTTTTATGAACCGTGTTAGCCAATTTCCACCGCCATCGCCCGTGATGCCTTTCGGCCAGACTGCGCTAGCGACCAACAAGGTATTGCGTAATACCTACATGTTGCTTTCCATGACCTTGGTGTGTGGCGCAGTGGCGGCATACGCTGCCGCGGCTATGCAGGTCGGCATTATCAATCAGTGGCTGTATTTGGCCTTTGCGATCGGCATGCCGATGCTCATTAGTGCGACCCGAAATAGCGTTTGGGGCTTGGTCAGTTGTTTTGTTTACACGACCGGGCTGGGCTTTATCGCCGGACCCATTATCAGCCTGTACGCACGTATGATCGGGCCAGAAGTACCCGCGTATGCTTTTGGTGCGACCGCCGTGATTTTTGGCGCATTGACCAGCTATGCGATGGTCAGTAAACGTGATTTCAGCTTCATGCGCGGCTTTATGATGGCTGGCTCGATTGCGGTGCTTTTGGCGATAGTGGCGAACGTCTTTTTACACATTTCTGTATTGAGCTTGATTATCTCATCCGTCGTTGTCGTGCTTTCCTCTGCTGGAATCTTGTACAGCACCAGCGCAGCCATCAATGGCGGTGAAGACAATTACGTAATCTTGGCCGCAACGATTTACGCTGATTTATGGGCGATGTTTATGAGTTTGATGAACATCATTGGTTTTGCTAGCCGAGACTAACGCGCGGGTTTTAGCTAGTGCGCGACACCGAGTAATTCGCCAAAGCCACGAGCGCATCGCGCTCCTGGCTTTCCGGCAGCGCATCAAGCGATTCAATTGCAGCAGTCGCATATTCGCGGGCGACGGCTAAGCTAGCGTCGATCGCGTCGGTGCTTCGTAAAATCCGAATTAATTCCGGTAATGCCTCACGTTCGCCGTTTCTCAAGGCGCGCTCAAGAATCGCAGCATCATCTTTGTCGGCACGGGCAGCGGCAAAAATAATGGGCAAGGTGCTTTTACCCTCGGCCAAATCATCACCAATGTTTTTGCCGATGACATCGCTGTCACCTGTGTAATCCAAAAGATCGTCGGCAATTTGAAAGGCGAAACCTAAATTCAGGCCAAAATCCGCCAATGCTTGCTGCATTCGGCGGTCAGCACCCATTCCCAATGCGCCTAAGCGACATGCCGCCTCAAATAAAACAGCGGTTTTGCGCTTAATGACTTCGAAATACTGCGCTTGCGAAACCGCCGGGTCGCGTTTGTGAATCAGTTGCAGTACCTCACCTTCGGCAATGGCGTTGGTGGTATTCGCTAAAATATCCATCACGCACAAGTCTTCTAACCGCACCATCATTTGGAACGCGCGCGAGTACAAAAAGTCGCCAACCAACACACTTGCAGCATTGCCCCATAGCGCGTTGGCGGTTTTGCGATTGCGGCGCTGATCCGATTCGTCGACAACATCATCATGCAGCAGGGTTGCTGTGTGGATTAACTCGATAATTGCCGCCAGTGCCGCCGAGTGTTCCAAATTTTCTGGCTTCGCACCCAAGGCACGCGCGGAAAGCAGCACCAACATAGGTCGCAAACGCTTACCGCCTGCGGCAATCAAATATTCGCCAATTTCGCCAATTAGAGCGACATCCGAACTCAGCTCGGCGCGCAATACGTCATTTAAGCGCAGCAAATCCGGCGCGAGTAGCGTCTGCACGGCGGCGATTTGCATGGCTAATGGTTGCTTAGCGCGTTGCGCAAAGCTGAGTTGTTCGGCAGATATTTGCGCGTCAGGCAAAAGGCCTGAGGGATTGAGTGACGTCATCGGCGAAGTATAGCCAGCCAAACGTGGGCGGCAACTTGTATTTACCTAATCGCGGCACTCAATAATGCGGTGGCACTTCTGCTTTTGCTGAGCCACCCGCACTTTCGGCGCCGGTGTCCAGATTCAAAAACGCTTCCGCTAAGGTTTGCAGTCGGCGCTCTAGCGTTAAAATTCGAAGCTCCTGGCTGCTAATTTGCTGGTTGAGAACATCAATCAGCTCGTCTTGGAAAGATATTTTTATTTCAATTTCGTTGAGGCGCGGATCGCTCATAGCGGCACAGTTGCGACTTATCTTGGCGCTGGAGTGTACTTGTCCGCCTTGCCCAAACACGCAACACTTCTGACCTATTGCATCCGCCCCTCTGGACTGAGCACTCTTAATCCATGAGACTCAACACCATGAAATCAAAAA
>JAYTAO010000428.1:0-3234 GCA_043737435.1 Rhodanobacteraceae bacterium
CCGCTCAGTAAGTACAAAACCGGAGCCATACGCCATGGAATTTAATGCGACATTGATTGCCCAGGCGCTCGCGTTCGCGATTTTAATCGCGTTCACGGTGAAATTCATTTGGCCGCCTTTGATGAATGCCATTGAAGAGCGACAGAAGAAAATTGCCGACGGCCTTGCTGCCGCCGATAACGCCCGGAAAGAAGTAGCCGATGCTAAGCGCAAAGAGTCAGACATCATCGACGCCGCGCGTGCGAAAGCGCAAGAAATTTTAGACCGCGCGCATTCTACGGCGAATCAAATGGTGGAACAGGCGAAAGGCGAAGGCGCTGCAGAAAAAGCACGTCAACTAACCGCCGCTGGTGCGGAAGTTGAAACGCTGGCGCATCAGGCCAAAGCTGAGTTACGCACTAAGTTGGCCGATTTAGTGATCGCCGGGGCCGGGCGCTTGATCAAAAAAGAAATTGATCCAGCAACGCACAAGCAGCTAATTGACCAGCTGATTACTGAGATTTAACGATGAGCTCAACGATCACGCTGGCAAGACCCTATGCAAAAGCAGCTTTCGAGCTGGCTCAAAAAGCCAGCGAAGGTTTAGCGTCTTGGTCCGCAAAAATTGCCCAAAGCGCAGCGTTGTGCCGCGACAGCCGCATTTTGGCCTTGATCTCGAGCCCGCGGTTGCAGGCGAAAGATCGGGTTGCGCTGCTGCTGCCGAGTGGTGAAGTACTCGATTCCACGTACACGCATTATTTGAGTGCGATGGCGGAAAACGACCGCTTGAGCTTACTGCCGGAAGTGCAAACCGAATTTGAGCAGCTTCGTGCAGCTGCCGAACGCACGCTTAAGGTCAAGGTGCGCAGCGCCTTGCCGATTGAAGCCTCGCAGCAGCAACAAATGATTGAAAAGTTGACGCAGCGCTTTGAACGCGCCGTCACTCTTGAAATCGTACTGCAGCCAGACTTGATCGGCGGTGCGGTATTGGATGCAGGCACGATTGTGATTGACGGTTCGTTGAGCGGCAAACTGGCACGGCTGCACACGGAACTGGCGGCATAAGTCAAAGTACACGCGCAGCAAAATTCTAAAGCAACAATATTGGCAGTTCCCCGAGTTTTTGATTAAATATTTTGCCTCTGGCAAAACACGTTGTTGATTAAATATTTTGCCTCTGGCAAAACAATATCCCTTATTAACTGGAAAGCGCATGCAAGCCAGCCTGAATCCCTCTGAGATCAGCGATTTAATTCGTTCGCGAATTGATAACTTCAAAACCACCTCTGAAGCCCGCAACGAAGGCACGGTAACCTCCGTATCTGACGGTATCGCGCGCGTGCACGGCTTGGCCGACGCCATGCAGGGCGAAATGATCGAATTCCCGGGCAACACTTTCGGCCTCGCGCTGAATTTGGAGCGTGATTCGGTCGGTGCCGTGATCTTGGGTGCTTACGAGCAAATCAAAGAAGGCGACGTTTGCAAAACCACGGGCCGCATTCTGGAAGTGCCAGTTGGTACGGAATTGCTCGGCCGCGTGGTCAACGCGCTGGGTGAACCTATCGACGGCAAAGGCCCGATTGGCGCTAAGCTCAATAGCCCGATCGAACGCGTTGCTCCGGGCGTACTCTGGCGTAAGTCGGTCGACCAACCTGTGCAGACTGGTTTTAAAGCACTCGATGCAATGGTTCCTGTCGGCCGCGGTCAGCGCGAGCTGATCATCGGCGATCGTCAAACCGGCAAAACCGCGGTTGCGATTGATGCCATCATCAATCAAAAAAGCACCGGCATTAAATGTATTTACGTCGCGATTGGGCAAAAACGCAGCTCGATTTCCAACGTGGTGCGCAAGTTAGAAGAGCACGGCGCACTGGCGCACACGATCATTGTGGTTGCTTCTGCTTCTGAATCCGCGGCAATGCAATACATCGCGCCGTATTCTGGTTGCGCGATGGGCGAATACTTCATGGACCGCGGACTAGACGCCCTGATCGTGTATGACGATTTGTCCAAGCATGCGGTTGCGTATCGTCAAATTTCCCTGCTACTGCGTCGTCCGCCCGGTCGTGAAGCGTATCCAGGCGATGTGTTTTATCTTCACAGCCGTTTGCTTGAACGTGCAGCACGCGTCAACGTTGACTATGTTGAGAAGTTCACGAAGGGTGAAGTAAGGGGCCAAACTGGTTCTTTGACCGCGCTGCCGGTGATCGAAACGCAAGCGGGTGACGTTTCTGCGTTCGTGCCAACCAACGTGATTTCGATCACTGACGGCCAAATCTTTTTGGAAACCGATCTATTTAACGCCGGTATCCGGCCTGCGATTAACGCCGGTATTTCGGTATCGCGCGTCGGTGGCGCAGCGCAGACTAAGGCGATCAAAAAGCTAGGCGGCGGCGTGCGTTTGGTGCTTGCGCAGTATCGAGAACTGGCCGCATTCGCGCAGTTCGCCTCCGATTTGGATGAAACCACGCGTAAGCAGCTGGAGCGTGGCCAACGCGTCACCGAATTGATGAAGCAAAAGCAATATTCGCCGCTGTCAGTCGCAGAAATTGCGCTGTCGTTGTACGCCGCGAATGAAGGTTATTTGGACAGCCTACCGCTGAATAAAATTCTACCGTTTGAAGCGGGCATGCACCAGTTTTTCCGTAATTCGTACAAAGACTTGATGGTGTCGATGGATAAATCGGGTGATTGGGATAAAGAGATCGAGGCTAAGTTCCAAGCCGGGATCACGGAATTCAAGAAAACCGGTAGCTATTAAGCAATTAAGTTTTTGTTGATTTAGTTAAGGCGAAACCAGATGGCCGGCGGCAGAGAAATTAAAACCAAAATCAAGAGCGTGCAAAACACCCGCAAGGTGACGCGCGCGCTTGAAATGGTTAGCGCAAGCAAAATTCGTAAAGCGCAGGAACAAATGCGTCAATCGCGCCCGTATGTGCAAGCCATGCGCACCATCATTGGCCACCTGGCATTGGCGCAAAGCGACTATAAACACCCATTTTTAGCCGAACGTCCGGTCAAACGCGTCGGTTTTCTGGTGGTGTCCTCAGATCGCGGTCTGTGCGGTGGCTTGAACTCGAATCAGTTCAAATTGCTGTTGGGCGAGATGCGCAAGTTCCAGGAAGCGGGCTGTGAAATTGATGTAGTTTGCGTTGGCAACAAGGCATCGGCGTTTTTCCGCCGCTTGAAAGTCAATATGATTGCGGCGCAGCCAAGTCTAGGTGACAAGCCGCAGCTGGCGAAGCTGGTCGGCAC
>JAYTAO010000429.1:0-7954 GCA_043737435.1 Rhodanobacteraceae bacterium
GGGCATTGCGATGCCACTGCAGCCGCAAAACAAGTGCTTGCCGCCGTGCAAGCAGGTACACGCCACACGATTGCGGCGTGCTATCTCGTCGACGCTGGCACCGGCATTGGCGCGCATGCTGGCCCTGGCGCATTGGTCATTGGCGTGCAGCGCTGTCTGGACTAATGACGTCGGCTAACTTAACTTTTGCTGGCACGCTGCTGCTCAGCTATTTGCTGGGCTCGCTGTCCGGTAGTTTGATCGTTGGTCGATGGCGCGGCGTGGACATACGCACGCAGGGCAGCGGCAACGCTGGGGCAACCAATGCTTTGCGCACCCAGGGAAAAATTTTCGCTGCTGCCACGGTTTTGATCGACGCGGGCAAAGGGGCTTTTGCGGCATTGGTGCTAGCAAAACTCAGCCCGGAGCGGCCCGAGGCAGCATTTGCCTGTGCTTTTAGCGCGGTGTTAGGGCATTGCTTCCCGGTGTTTTTCGGTTTTCGCGGGGGCAAAGGTGCGGGCACCGCATTTGGGGCGATGTTGGCGTTGATTCCTTTTACGGCATTGATCGCGATTGCCGCTTGGCTAGTTAGCTTGCTAAGCACCGGCTATGTGGGCTTAAGTACCATCATCGCCGCTATCACCGCAGCCGTTGCGGTGCTGACGATCACGCCGCTATCGATGCCTGCGTTGGCTTATGCAGAAGCCACTTTTTTGCTGATCGCCTTGTTACATCACGGCAATATTCGCCGCCTGATCGCAGGCACCGAGAGCAGATTTGAGAAAATTAGGCTGTTGCAGCGCTTATTGTCACGCCAGCGGGACCGTTAGCTTTTCGTGACCAGCATGGAGAGGATAGCGCTGTGTGTCTTTGCGCACTCTGCGAAAAATGCCTGCCCACGTATACTGGATGACAAAACTTTTCAGGTTGATTGAAGATGGCAAAAGCGAAATATTTGACGCGCACCGAAACCGCAGCTGCAGCTGCAGCGAGCAAGTCGAGCAAGTCACCAAAGTCTGGCAAAGTATTCATGGGTAAAGCGTCTTCAGCCAAAACAACCGCGGAGCCGGTCATTAGCAAAAAGCCCGGTGTAAGAAAACCGGCTTCGGCGCGCAGCGTCCGCACTTTAAGTTTCGAGCCTTTCGACAACGAGCGGCTGAGTAATTTAAACGGCCCGTTCGATGCGCATTTGCGCAGCGTTGAGCTGAAATTAGGCGCAGTCATTCGTAATCGCGGCAATATTTATGAGTTATCCGGCACCGAAGCGCTTTGTCGTAAAACCGAAGGCGTGTTGCGTGAGCTTTACGATTTGACCGATGAGCGGGCGCTGGGTGAGGAGGATCTGTTCCTAGTGCTCAAGGACGTGAATGTAGAGTTTGCTGGTCAAAACGCAAGGGATTCCAACAGCACTCAAGTCTCGCCGGAAGGCGACACGGCAAGACTAGAAGTGCAGATCAAAACGCGGAAAGGCACGATCCGCGGGCGCGGGGATAATCAGCGCAAATATCTGCACCAAATTGCGACCAACGATATCAATTTCGGCGTAGGCCCAGCGGGCACCGGTAAAACTTATCTCGCCGTTGCCATGGCGGTAGAAGCGCTAGAAACCAATCGCGTGCAGCGCCTGCTGCTGGTGCGCCCGGCGGTGGAGGCGGGGGAAAAATTAGGCTTTTTGCCCGGCGATTTGATTCAAAAAGTCGACCCCTATTTGCGACCTTTGTACGATGCGCTGTACGAAATGATGGGCGTGGAAAAAGTGGGGCGGTTGCTGGAACGCAATGTTATTGAAGTAGCGCCACTGGCATTTATGCGCGGCCGCACCCTGAATGATGCGTTTATTTTGCTCGACGAGGCGCAAAACACGACCGTAGAACAAATGAAGATGTTTTTGACTCGCATTGGCTTTGGCTCGACTGCTGTGATCACCGGCGATATGACCCAAGTCGATTTGCCGCGCCATATACGCTCTGGCTTGCGGCACGCGATAGCGGTCTTAAAAGGCGTGGAAGGCATCAGTCTCACTTTTTTTGAGGCCGCCGATGTCGTGCGTCACCCTTTAGTACAACGGATCGTCATGGCCTACGAACGTCATGAGGACGAAGCTGCGGCGCAAAAAGCCACCGAGCTTGCAAGCACCGGTGCGTAAGTCACTTAAGCCCAACTCAGCAACTATCGAGCTGGCTTTGAATTTCGCAACGCCGCGCGCTGGCATTCCGGCCAAAGCGAGTTTTCAAGCATGGGCGCAGGCCGCATTCGATGCGCTAAATTCAACGCCAGTAGTAGCGAGGGTGTCGGCATTCAATTTTGCCGATCATTTGGGGATGTCACTGCGATTTGTAGATTTAGACGAAGGCCGGGCGCTGAATTTGCAATATCGTGGTCGGGATTACGCCACCAATGTGCTTTCATTTCCTATCGAAATATCCATCGGCATGCCTAAAAATTTTAAGTTGGATTGGCTCGGGGATTTAGTAGTCTGTGCGCCGGTGATTGCACGGGAGGCAAAAGAGCAACAAAAAACGGTGCGCGATCATCATGCGCACATGTGCGTGCACGGCGTACTGCATCTTTTGGGTTGGGATCATTTAAAAGCAGCACAAGCAAGGCGCATGGAGTTCTTAGAGGTGCAAATACTGGCCCGATTTGGTATTGCTGATCCCTATAAAGCACAGTCGACAATCGAGTAAATAGCCAAGGAAATAAAATGCCGCAAATGATCTATTGCCACCGCCTCAAAAAGGACGCCGAAGCCTTGACTAGAGCGCCTTTTCCCGGTGCTGCTGGATTGCGTATTTTAAGCCATATTAGTCAGCTAGGCTGGCAACAATGGCTAGCGCATCAAACCATGTTGATCAATGAAAACCGCCTTAGCCCGCTGGATCCTAAAGCGAAGAAATATTTGAGCGAGCAAATGGAGCTGTTTCTGTTTGGCGAAGGCGCTGATCATGTGGCGGGATTTGTTGCACCTGCAGTTTAATACTTTGTGAGCACTGTTTTAATTACCGGCACCGATACGGATGTCGGCAAAACGTATGTAAGCAGCTTGCTTTTGCGCGCGTTGGCGCAAAACGGCCGCCGCTGTGCGGGAATTAAGCCAATCGCCTCTGGCTGTGAAAATATCCAGGGCGCACTCATCAACGCGGACGCATTAGCGTTAATGGCCAGCTCAAGCGTCAAATTAAGCTACGGGCAAACAAATCCTTACGCGTTCCAGCCAGCTATTGCTCCGCACTTGGCCGCGCGTGCTGCGGGCGTGTCGGTTGAGTTGACAAAGATCGTCCAAACGATACGCGCCGCAGAAATGCTATGCCAGGATGTTGTCGTGGAAGGTGCGGGCGGCTGGCTTTCCCCATTAGCCGAGGCATTTGAGCACTCTGATTTGGCGATTGCTTTAGGCGCGCCGGTGCTACTCGTGGTTGGCGTGCGATTGGGCTGCATCAACCATGCCCGTTTAACGGTCAATGAAATTGCACGTAGCGGCGTGCGCCTGCTGGGCTGGGTTGCAAATGTGTTGCCGCAGGCAGCGCTCATGCCAGCCTTAGAAGAAAACATCGCCAGTTTGGTCGGATTTTTGCAGGTGCCAATGTTGGCTCGCGTGGACTCTGAACAGCTTAAAGACATTGGTTTAACGGCGACAATACTCCGAGTTAACTCGTCATAACTATAAAATGAACGGGTCGGAAAAAAGGCGACGGACGTCCGTAAATTATCGGAACGATTCAGATAATTAACGGACTTATTGTGCATAATAATTCACAAGCCATTTAAAGCGTGGCTCTTCTTAGTGCAATTGAGCCTGACGCCATGCCAGCCATTCTAAAATTAGATCTTCCCCGTATTGCCCTGCAAACGCTCATCGCTGCCTTGGTGCTGATCATCGGCATGGTAGAAAGCGAGGTTTAATCTTCCACGCCGGGCGTCAGGCTTAAGCAGCGGATTAGCCCGCTACACCGCTTAGTACAGAAAGCTTAATCCCTAGCTTGGAGATTATTTCGCATTCTTGCCTCAAATCTGCGCGCGTCAACGGATGCGCATTTAGCCATTCCACCGGAAATCGCAATTTAAGCGCGTTGCTGCCCACACAAATCAGTTTCATCGCAGGCATGGGCGCCGCACTACGATCCCGATGCATCACCGCGCTCAAGCGCAATAAAGTGGCAAGCTTACGGGCGCGTAAAACGTCACGTTCCGGCAGGTGCTCATTCAACTTATCCGGCACCCCGCGCCGGTGGCAGCGCACTAACAACGCCAACATCTGCTGCTCGTCGCGGGTGAAGCCGGGCAGGTCGGTGTTGGCTAAGATGTAGGCGCCGTGCTGATGATGTTGGGTATGCGAAATGGATAGTCCGACTTCATGCACGATGGCCGCGAACATCAGCGCCTCCCGATCATCTTCAATAAGATCCCAACTTTTTTCCACTTGTGCAAACATCGCCAACGCGGTGAGTTTGACTCTTTTCGCCTGTTGTACATCCACGCTGTGACGCTTTGCGAGCGCACGTACCGCATCCATGCGCGGGTCGGAGTGCTCCAATCGCCCTAACATGTCGTACAAAAGCCCCTCGCGTAGCGCTGCTTCACAGACTTGCATCTGCTCCACTTGCAGTTCGCGAAAGCAGGCGTCGATGACTGCCAGCCCGCCCAGGTAAACCATTTTCCGGTCATTAGACAGCGCTGGTAATTTAGCTTTATCCAAATCCCCGGCGGCCAAACAGCGCTCGATCAACTCATCTAAGCTCGCGCGCGTAATCGTCCATTCCGGGCCACCTAGCCCGTGCAGAATGGCCGCCGTTGCTTTAAGCGTGCCCGAGCAGCCAATCACGCGCTTCCAGCTGCGATCTAGGTAGTGCGCGCGAAACGGCGTGAATTCAAGTGACAGGCGCTGTTGTACTTCGCGCCAACCTTTACGGCTGACTTTGCCGTCTTCAAAAAAACGTTGCGTGGTGCTGACGCAGCCCATTTGCACCGATTCGGTTTCAAATACTTCGAAACCCTGACCAAGAATAAATTCGGTGCTGCCGCCGCCAATATCAATGACTAAACGGCGCTTTCGCGCTTCAGCAAAAGTGTGCGCCACGCCCAAATAGGTCAAGCGACCTTCTTCACGACCGGAAATGATTTCAATCGGACAGCCAAGCGCAGCTTCCGCCAAGCGCAGAAACACGCGCGGGTTTTTCATCTGGCGCAGGGTATTGGTCGCAACGGTGCGCACCCGCTCCGGCGCAATATCACGCAGTCGTTGTCCGAACTGCGCCAAGCAATTCAGCGCGCGCTCGCGTGCCGCCGTGCTCAAATTACCATCCGCTTTAAGCCCTGACGCTAAGCGCACCGGTTCGCGAATGCGATCAACGAGCTGCAGCGCGCCATTGGTATAGCGGCTGACAATCATATGAAAGCTGTTACTGCCTAAATCTACCGCCGCGAAAGATTGACCTTCAAGATCACGTTTGGCGCGTTCGGCCATCGCCAGCTTCTCAGCTTTGGCGGATGGAATGAGTTTTTCCACTTTTGCTGACGATGTCTGTTTTTCTGATTTGCTCGCACCTGATGCTTTCGCAGATGCGTCGAGCTTGGCAAAATGCTCAGCCTTGTCGATCCTTTCAGCATTCGCCTCGCTGCTCATACGCGCCCCGAATACTCACCTGTTTCGGTTGCGACGCGCACTTTTTCGCCGTTGGCAATAAACTCAGGCACTTGAACTTCCAGGCCAGTTTCCAATTTTGCCGGTTTTGTGCGGCCCGTGGCAGACGCGCCTTTTAAATAAGGTGGAGTGTCCACGATGGTAAGTTCGACAAATTGCGGCAGCTGCAATGCGATCGCTTGGTCATCCACTACCATCACGAAAAAACCTTCGATGCCCTCGACCAAATAGTCTTTTAAATCAGGCGCATGCGCGGGGCTTAGCGTGTAGGGCGTGTAATCTTCAGCGTCTAAAAACACGTAATTTTCGCCATCCATGTAGGAAAAATTTGCCGGTCGCTTGGCCATATCTACTTCCGCCATTTCATCATCCGCGCGCAGACTCAAGTCAGTTTTCAGCGTGCTGCCAACTTGATACAGCGAAAAACGAAAAGTCGTGTTACCGCCACGCCCGGTCGGGCTGGAGCGCTCCACGCCACGTACTTGATAGATCTTGTTTTCGTGCATGACTACTGCGTGGCGCTTGATTTCGGCTGCTTTCATATAAATGCTCTTGGAAGAAAATGCGTGTTAGTAGCGTTATATATCCACGCGCTATTTTAAAGTTGCCGGAGTCTGGCAAACACGATGCGCATAGGCAAGATAAAGGCGAGCTTCTCAAAAATGTTTTGTCGGTGATTCCATTTGATCGACTAACGATTACACAAGCCCAATAAGCACCAATCTTTAAACCTCGTCATTTTGTTGATGATGCCCTTGGCACTAGGGTGAGTAAGTGCGTGGTGGGTCCAGGCAATAGCGGTACGGGCTCGCCATTGACCCAAGCACTATGCCCAGCACCGTAAAACGGGCTGAGCGGATGCCCACTTTGGCCGCCAGGCATTTGCAATAAGCCTTTTTCTTCATGCCCTGGGCTGACGCTGAAACGTTCACTCGCGCCAAACGCTGGCCCCTGCGCGCGCACGATGTGGCCAGTGTCACCGGGCAATTCATCATTGGGCATATCTAGGAACCAGCTCAAGCCTGGAATCGCTTTTGCAAGCGGATGCTGGATTTTTGCCGTGTTTTGTTCACCCCAAGGATGATCTTCAAAGGCGTCTTGAGTTATTTCCGCATCGCTAAGCAGCGCCTCGGCAAAGGGTGTCTGCGCGGCCTGTTCAGCGCTAATTTTCCCCAGCATTTTTGCCAACGCGCGATCTAGGCATGCCAGTTCGAACTCAGCATAGCTTTTATAAGGTTTGGGCAATAGATGCGGCGCTTGCGTGCGCAATATCGGTGCCACTATGACCTCCGCGTGGCTCGGAAAATTGAGCGTAAACAAAGGATTAGCCGCACGCATAGGCGCGGCAAATGCATTTACATACTCCGCCAAAACTTCAGCGCGAAAGTTACGCACCATGCGATAGCTAATTGATTCAGGTGCCGCACGGCGGTTCCAGTTGCCTAATAATTTGGCTACGTCAGCATAGCGTGGCTGGTTTTGCACTTGCGCGCTGAGCAGCTGCCACCAGGGTTCCAGCAGCGGCGCTTGATCGTCAAGCTGCATCGTAAGCATGTCGGTTTCACGAAAGTAGCTTGTACGTGCGTTTAATAAATCACGAATTCGGCTTGCCCTGGCACCCAGCGCGTAGCCGCCGTTTCCGACAAATGCCTCAGCCGCTTTGTTTACTACGCGCGCATTCGCGGTGTACAAACGCATATCAGGCGGATCCATCACCCATGGTGCAGCCATCGCCAGTGTCGCCATAAATCCTTGCCAAATATCGCCGGTTAAGCGTGTGCTCGGAATGGGTAAGTTTTTTGCGCCTTCCGGATTGCTTTTAAACGCACCTTTTTCAGTGCCGGTTAGCGCCAGCAGGGGCGCGCGCACAGGAATTTGCCCGCCGATTGTCCAGCCTATGTGCCCTGCTTGATCAGCAGCGACAATATTGTTATGTGGAATTCCCGCATGGCGCGCGCGCTCCAATAGCTCCTCCGCACTTTGGCTGAGTTCAAAATTGATCGCATTGGCATCGACGCCGCCGGGACGATGCGCGACCCAAGCCAATGCCAATTCGTTGCCATCGCTGTCTTTTGCGACAATCGGGCCAAAGCGGGTATTTCGCACCAATAAATGGTCATCTACTGCGCCCTTAATTAGTATTGTTTCTTTCACGCTCGTGATCGGCTGAATGCCGGTGCCATCAATATATGAGTCACTGCCCGGCGGCCCGGCTTGCAACCTAACGAAGTCAAGCCAGTCCCCGTAGCTGTTGGTGTTTCCCCAGGCCACTTTGCCATTGCTACCCACGACGGTTCCCGGCGCGCCCGGCAGACTGACGCCAGTTACTTTGAA
>JAYTAO010000430.1:0-3227 GCA_043737435.1 Rhodanobacteraceae bacterium
TGATAGCGATACAAAGTATCATAGACGTTATTGATGATCGCACCGGCATAGGCCGAGTTCGCTTTGATCGGATCTAAGCTCGTGGGTACTTCGGTAAAATTCATGCGAAAACGCACCGGCGGCGCAGTTGCCGCGGTCAACGTATCCGGTGCTGAGTTACACGCGGAGAGCGCCGCGAGGAGAAGGCCGGCTAAAAAGTATTTTGAAAATTGCATGGTTTTAGTGAAGCCTGGCCGCTTTTTCTGCTGCCATTTTCCGATAAAAAATTTCACGGAACCAATGCATGCACGCACATCCAATCCCACGATTTTTGGATGGTCGCCGTGTCATAAAAATGCCCTATGTTGAAAGGTATTAACTCAAAATTTCCCGGCAGTCCAGAGGATTGCTCGGTCCAACCGGCATTTAAAAAACGAATGCGATCTGCCTGCGCGGTGCTGTAAGGAACCGTGTCATCGTTAGTGCTGTGCGTCAATAACACCGGCACACGCGAGGTGAAGCTTTCCGGTGTGCCGTAGCTTGAATTGGCCGGCAACAGCCGAGTTGCATGGCCGGTGTAGGCGGCTGCAAAGTTCGGGTCGCTCAAAGCTAGGCCATGCATTATTCGCCCACCGGCCGAGTAGCCCCAACCGTAAACTCGATTTAAATCAACGTTATAGTTGTTCTTCATTTCGGCTATAACGGCGCGAATTTTAACTTCATCTTGCGTACGATCCCAGTCGCCCTGACTGCCGCTAGACTCAGGCGCTGCGATCAAAAAACGAGTTTTGGTGGCGTAAATTTGCGCAAAGGCATTGCGGATATTGCTCGCGGCAAGCGCCTGGGTGCCGGGGCCGCCAGCGCCGTGTAGGGCGATGATCAGTGGTAAAGCCTCGTTGGCATAATTAGGCGGCGCTGATAGATAGTAGGTGACAAATCCCATTGAGCTAATGACCGCATGCGCACCCGGCTCGAAGTCACCGCCGCTGCCAAAACTGGGTCGTTCTGGCGGCACACTTTCCAGATCCTCAAAGCTACTGGTCAGTGCGCGATCACTATCGCAACGCCATGCGGGTGCGCGAACTTGGCTGAGTGCGTGGGCCTGAGTCGCAGAAAACAACAGAGCGAGCAAAAATTTTTCCATCGGTAAACACTATTTCATTTGTTTCTATTCCTACAACCCTCGCTTGCGACGATTTTGACGATACCTACGCTGCAATTTATCCGCGCTTGACGGATAGCTACAGCACTTTGGCGCGTACCCAAGCCACCACGCTTGCCAGTGCAGGCATTAACGCAGGTGAATCATCGCCGCCACCTTGAGCCATATCCGGCCTGCCGCCGCCTTTACCGCCAATTTGGGTTGCCACCGCAGCAAGCATGTCGCCCGCTTTAAGTTTGCTAAGCGCTAGTCCATGTACCCCTGCGATCAAACTGGCTTTACCATCAAGCGTGCCCGCCAACACCACGGCGCAATCAGGTAGGCGTGATTTGAGGCTATCGAGCATCTCCCGTAAAGACTTTAGCTCCGCGCCCTCGACTTTCGCTGCAACTACTTTAATACCGCCCACATCCACCGCCGCGGTGGCCAGTTCTGCCGCCTGCGCGGCTGCAGCCTTGGTTTTCAGGCGATCCAGCTCATGTTTCAGCTCTTTTTCGCGTTCTACTAGCTGCTTTAATTTATGCGCTACATCGGCAGGTGCCGCGCTGAGCAAGCTTGCTGCGACATGGAGTTGATCCTGATCGGCTTCCAAGGCTAGGCTGGCGCCTTCACCAGTCACCGCTTCAATACGGCGCACACCCGCAGCCACGCCGGATTCGCTGACAATTTTAAAGGTGCCGATATCGCCGGTGCGCGACACATGGGTACCGCCACATAATTCGGTGGAAAAATCACCCATCCCTAACACGCGTACGCGGTCGCCATATTTTTCTCCGAACAGCGCCATGGCACCGGCTTTGATTGCGTCGTCATAATGCATTTCATCGGCGCTAACGAGGTTATTAGCACGGATTTCGCGGTTGACTAGGCGTTCTACTTGGCGCAGCTCAGCCTTGGTTACCGGCTGGAAATGACTAAAGTCAAAGCGTAAACGTTCGGGGTCAACCAGCGAACCCTTTTGGGCAACGTGATCGCCCAACACGAAACGCAGTGCGGCATGCATTAAGTGTGTGGCGGAGTGATTGCCGCGGGTAAAACCGCGCAGACGCGGGTCGACCCCGGCTAATGCCTGATCTGAAACGCGTAGCTCGCCTTCTGCCAAATGCCCAATATGACCAAAAAAGGTGCCCGCAAGCTTGATAGTATCGGCCACGATAAAGCGGCTTTCTGGGCCGTCCGCGCGCGCGATTTTGAGCTCTCCCGTATCACCCACTTGGCCGCCGCTTTCGGCATAAAACGGCGTGCGATCCAAAATAACAATGGCTTGATCGGCGCTGGTTAGCTCACTAACCTCTTTGCCGTCCAGAAGTATTTTTAATATCTTTGCGCCGGGCACTTCCAGAGCGCTATAGCCAAGAAATTCAGTTGCCGCTAAAGCTAACGACTGTTCTGCAGTAATGGCAAATGCGGCCCCAAACTTGGAGCCATCGCGAGATTGTTCGCGCTGCTGATCCATGGCTTTTTGGAAGCCGATATCATCAATGCTCAAGCCTTTTTCACGGCCAATATCGGCGGTTAGATCGGCGGGGAAACCGAAGGTGTCATAAAGCTTAAACACCTGTGCGCCGGGAATGACGGTACTGCCGCCGAGCTGGCTGATGTAACCATCCAGAACTTTCATGCCGCTGTCCAGCGTTTCTGCGAAACGCTTTTCTTCAGCGGCCAAAGTGCGTTCAACAATCGCCTGCTTAAGCTTTAGTTCGGGATAGGCGGTACCCATTTGCGTGACCAGTTCTGCGACCATTTGATGGAAAAACAGACCTTTCTGCCCCAGTTGCCAGCCGTGCCGCAGGGCTCGGCGAATAATGCGCCGCAACACGTAGCCGCGGCCTTCGTTGCTGGGCAAAACGCCGTCGACAATCATAAAAGCGCAGGCGCGAATGTGATCCGCAATCACGCGCAAGCTAGGATTTGACAAATTGTCCGTGTGGGTCAGCCTGGCAGCGGCTTGCACCAATGCGGCGATTGAGTCTATTTCGTAATTGGAGTGCACGTGCTGAAGCACCGCAACTAAACGCTCCAAGCCCATGCCGGTGTCAACACAAGGTTTGGGCAGGGGTTTTTGATCGTAAATGCTGAGCTTGAA
>JAYTAO010000431.1:0-3222 GCA_043737435.1 Rhodanobacteraceae bacterium
CCGCACAAAGTCTATGCCGCTTACGCCGCCGCACACGGCAATAAGGGCCAGCCGACCGTCATTTTGGCGAAAACCGTGAAAGGCTATGGCATGGGTCAAGCCGGTGAAAGCCAAAACATTACCCACCAACAAAAGAAAATGGACACCGATTCGATTCGCGCGTTTCGCGATCGCTTCAATATTCCAGTCACCGATGCCCAGCTGGAAGAAGTGCCCTATTACCATCCAGGCCCCGATTCACCCGAAATCAAATACCTCAATGCGCGTCGTGCGGCACTCGGCGGGCATTTGCCCAAGCGCATCGCCACTGCGGATAATGTGATAGCACCTCCGTTATCGGCGCTCAAGCAAATTACTGACGGCAGCGCGGATCGCGAAATTTCCACCACAATGGCGTTTGTGCGCAGCTTGAATTTGTTTCTGCGTGATAAATCATTAGCACCCAAAATCGTGCCGATTATTTGCGATGAAGCGCGCACCTTCGGCATGGAAGGCATGTTCCGCCAAATCGGCATCTATGCGCCGTTCGGGCAGTTGTACAAGCCGGTGGACGCCGATCAGCTTAGCTATTACCGCGAAGACGCCGCCGGGCAAGTATTGCAAGAAGGCATTACTGAGGCAGGCGCGTTCTCAAGCTGGATTGCCGCAGCCACCAGCTATGCGAACAATGGCATAGCGATGCTGCCGTTTTATATTTTCTATTCCATGTTTGGCATGCAGCGCATTGGCGATTTAGCCTGGGCTGCGGGCGATCAGCGCGCGCGCGGCTTCTTATTGGGCGCAACGGCTGGCCGCACCACCTTAAACGGCGAAGGCTTACAGCACGAAGACGGCCATTCTCACCTATTGGCCGGGGCGATACCAAACTGCGTGAGCTATGACCCGACCTTCGCGCACGAAGTCGCGGTGATCATGCAAGACGGCACGCGACGCATGATGCAAGAACAAGAAGACGTGTTCTATTACATCACCGTGATGAACGAAAACTACCGCCACCCGGCAATGCCAGCGGGCTGTGAAGCGGGAATCATCAAGGGCATGTATTTGCTGCAAGATGCCGGGGAAGCAAAGCAAGGCGAGCTGCGCGTACAGCTGTTAGGCAGCGGTACGATTTTGCGCGAAGTGATTGCCGCAGCCCTGCTGCTGGAAAAAGAATTTGGCGTCAAAGCCGATATCCATTCCTGCACCAGCTTCAACGAACTGCGCCGTGACGGCCACGCCTGTGAGCGCTTCAATCGCCTCAACCCAGAGTCAAAAGCGCCGCAAACGCCGTGGATCACTAGCCAACTCAAGGGCCGCGCTGGCCCGGTGATTGCCGCCACCGACTACGTGCGCGCCTACGCCGATCAAGTGCGCGCCTTCATCCCGAGCGGTGTGCACTACACTGTGCTTGGCACCGATGGCTTCGGCCGCTCCGACACCCGCGCGCAGTTGCGTAAATTCTTTGAAGTCGACCGCAATTACGTCGCGCATGCCGCAATTGAAGCGCTGTACCGCACCGGGCAGATGCAAGCGGCGGATGTGGCTAAGGCAGCAAAGATTTTTGGTATTGACGTGTTGAAGAGTGACCCAGTGGGAGTTTAAGAGCTTGAATTTATTGGGCTAATTTTGTCGCTGACGCTATTTTCGCGAATAGCGCTCAGCGATGACTCTGCCGCTTAGCTCGAACTTCATGCCCCAGGAAGCGCCACCGCAAACTGCGGAAATTCCCGCAACATCTTTCCGTCCATTGTGACCACCTTAGTGCCAAGTAGAGCCGCCAGGGCGATGAACTCACAGTCATATGCAGAGCAATTGCTGTCGCGAACCAGCTCCATAACGCGCCTAGAGTCCACTTCGCGCTCGTTTCCCGCCAAAAGTGCTTCCGCCTCAACTTGAATCTTTAATACTTCATCGAAAGTGAGCGTCTTTCGTCTCAGATAGCCTGCGAGCAGATTGCGGAACTCGCTACGCCACAGAATTGGCGCAACCCATTCGGGGTCGCGCTCAAAAAGTGCATCCGCTTGCGGGCTAAATTCATACGGTAAAAGTAAGTACGCCAATATATTGGTATCAACAACGATCACAATCGACCTTCGCGCTTAAGCACATCGATGTCATTCGCGCGAAGGGTTCCTTGTGGCAGCGAGGCACGCAGCGCTTGCGCACGCGCAAGCCTTTCTGCGGGAACCATCTTTCCTGGTAAAAGCACGGACTCAAGACAAATGATCGCCTCGCTATTCATGCTGCGTCGATGCATTTCTGCTGAGAACTTTAGTCGCTGATAAACTTCATCAGGAATACTTTTAAGTGTAAGTGTGGCAGACATCTTGGCATCCAAAAAAAACCATTATGGTTGCCAAAACTTCGTCCGTCAACAAGGACAACGAATAAGCTTTTTCCATTTCCATTTCAGACGAGCAACTAGGCGGCGAGTGAGCAACGACGATAAGCGTACATTTAGTACGTGGAGGAGGGCGGAGCAAGCCAACGACGTTGCTCTAATGAAATGGCATTGGAATTAGATTAAGTACCGCTATTTCTATTAGAGTTCAAGCTTGGAGCAATGGTGTCGATAAATAAAATTAGAGCGTCTATTGCGCACCTAGCTCCACCCTAAATCCCAGCAGCGCCAAGCCGTCTGCACTTAAGGGCGTCAAATCGTCTGCGCGGGCAAAGCCAAGCTTGTTTAACAGCTTGATAGAAGCCAAGTTATCCGGCTGCACAATCGCCAGCATTTCCGGAAAGTGCAGCACATCACGGGCATGTTCAAGCGCAGCACGCGTGGCTTCTTCAGCCAATCCGGCACCGGTATATTCGGGCAGCAACGCGTAGCCTAAATCCGGACCGGGCAGCGTTTCGCGTCGCAAAATGCCGCACATGCCGATGCAAACATCATCGTCATGCAAAACCACTGCATTTAGCCCATGCCCATGACAGCCGGGTGATTTAGTCAACTAAATTCATTCGAAGGCGTTATTCTATTGTCAGGCACATATTGATGGTCATAGTAATGAAACGAATCCGTTTTGCGAACATGCTTTATTTTGGAGCAAACCTAGCTTTTGGCGCGTTTTTGAGCTTTGCGGCCTCCGCAGCAGGTGACATTTCACGCGGCCGCACGCTGTATGCGGCGCAGTGCCAAAGTTGCCACGGTGCAGCGACCAATGTGATTCCTAGACGCTGTGCCGACTCTACGCCCGTGCTGAACACAGCGATCACGAACATTGCTAGTATGCGTTT
>JAYTAO010000432.1:0-3220 GCA_043737435.1 Rhodanobacteraceae bacterium
CAGGAATTGCCATGTAACGTTCTATTTCTGGAATTATACTTGCTTCGCTCTCCGCTTCATTTGCTAGAGAATATTGGATTGCTTGTTCTCTGGTCCAGCCTTTTGCGTGTAAGCCAGTGTCAACAACTAATCGGACAGCTCTATGCATTTCGTTGCCTAACATGCCAAAATATTGATAGGGATCATTGTATAACCCTAACTCTTTACCTAAACTTTCCGTGTACAAAGCCCAGCCTTCACCATAAGCACCAAACCAATTGAATTTCCTGAAATTTGGAAGACTACTGTTTTCTTGTTGCAAGGAAATTTGAAAGTGATGTCCAGGAATGGCTTCATGCAAAAACAAATCTTCCGAGTCCCAGGTTTTGCGGGTTGGTAAATCGAAAGTATTGACGTAGAAAATGCCGGGGCGCGAGCCATCTTCGCTTGGGCCCTGATATTCACCACCCGCCGAAGACGCGGCGCGGAACGCTTCAATCGGGCGAATCTCGAACCCGGCTTTGGGTGTTACCGCAAACAATTCAGGGATCTTTTTTTCAACTCTCACGCGTAATGCGTTGTACGCGGCAAGCAGCGCTTTTTCATCCTTAAACTGGAATTGCTTGTCGGTGTCCATGAAATGGAAAAATTCTTGCAAGCTGCCTTTGAATTTTTCCTGCACCATAATGCCGCGCATCAGCTCATGGATACGCGCGACTTCGGCCAAGCCGATAGCATGCAGCTCAGCCGGAGTTTGCTCGGTTGTAGTCGAAGATTTCGCTTGGAAAGCATAAATCGCTTGGCCATTGGGCAAGCTTTTCATGCCGACGCTGTCGCGGCACTTCGGTACGTATTCGTCTTTGACAAACGCGTGCAACCCGCTGATCGAAGGTGTCAATTTTTTGCTGATCAGTGCAGAGAATGCTTGGGTTAAGCGCTTTTTATCGGCAGCAGAAAAGCTTGCGGGTAAATTCTTGATCGGCGTCCAAAAAACGCTTTTTTCGGTGGTTTTAGCAAGAATTCCTTCCAACTGCGGCAAAACTTTTAGCATTAAAACTTTCGGCGGCACCATGCCGATTTTAGCGCCTTCGCGCATATTGGCCTGCATTTGCGTGATCAATTCAGGCATCTTGCCGGCGCGTTTGAGCCAATTGTCATAGTCTTTGACGGTCTTGAATGGCTGCGCGCTAGTGCCAGAACCTAGTTGCGCGAATGCGGCAATAATATTGTTGAATTGATTAAGCGGCATTAAATCGGTGCGGAATTCGCTGCCTTCGATCTCGAGTTTTAGGCTGCGTACCACAATATCGTAGGACAATCGCGTCTGCCCAGCTAAGTCAGTGGCATTGACCGCTTGGAATTTTTTCAGCCAGTCTTTGGCAAGCGCAATACTGTCGGTGCGATAGCTTGGCGTAAAAAAGTTCGGCAGTTGATCGTTGTAGCGGTTGTCGCCGACAAAAGTCGCCTGAATTGGATTGCGTTTGAGTCCGGCTTCCCAATAGTCAACGTACATTTTTTCCAGCTGTGCAGCACGTTGTGGTGCGGTTTGTGCCGCATTTATAGTCGAGGCAGCAGTCATTGCGCTGATTGGCAGCGGGCTAGCGAGTACCATAGATACATGGAATGACGCGAATAGAGCAAAGGCGATTGGTTTGATTTTCATAGTGGTGTCCGTATCGGAACGGCGCACGATAAGGGTGAAACATTCGCAATGCGCGTCCTATAAGTCACCATGTTGCGCGCGAAATCTGATTAACAAGATTTTGCTGAGCACTTCGAATTTGCGAAAGTGCCTAATCTCGGGGCATCGGGAAGTAGCCGCGCAACTTCGCTGTGGTTTGCATCAACATACTTGGTCAACAACAGACCATGGTGCAAACAGTATTTTTAAACTCGCTTCCAAGCTTGGTCAGACCTTTGACCCTATTGCCTTCGGTTTGGCCGGGCAGCAGTATCCTCTAGTCCGGCCAAGGAGAACGAAATGGAAGCACTACTGATCTCGACTGGCGTGGTCGCGTTGGCCGAAATCGGCGATAAAACGCAGTTGCTCGCTTTCATTCTGGCGGCCCGCTTCAAGAAGCCGCTGCCTATAATCGCCGGCATTCTGTGCGCCACGATCCTAAACCACGGTTTGGCTGGCGCGCTCGGCGCGTGGATCACCACGGTCCTCAGCCCAGAAACACTGCGTTGGATATTGGGTATTTCGTTTATCGGCATGGCGATCTGGACGTTAATTCCGGACAGAATCGAGGACGAGGAAAGTCAAATCGCAAAAAAATGGGGCGTGTTTGGCGCTACATTCATCACTTTTTTCCTGGCGGAAATGGGCGACAAAACCCAGATTGCTACTGTCGCTTTGGCGGCAAATTATGCAGCACCTGTGATGGTGGTGATCGGTACAACTTTAGGCATGTTGATTGCCGATGTTCCTGCGGTGTTTGTCGCAAATAAATTTGCCGAGAAAATTCCTATGCGTCTTGTGCACTCCATAGCAGCAAGCATTTTTGCGTTGTTGGGCATTCTGACACTGCTCGGTGCTGGCACGAAATTTGGGCTGTAAGCGATGTAAATTTTGAAGAGTTAGCGATTCACACTGAACACCCGGAGAAATGGACGCATCAACACGTTTTTGATCAAGTGTTGCTAGATCGAGAAATGGACGCTTCCCGTAATGGCGGAAATAAGGCAAGTCCTAGAAGTGGGGAAAACGCGCACCACCGATCTACTTGTCTGGCGTGCCGGGAAAAAAGCCTACTCGTGCGCAATGACGATTTTGACGCATGAGCCCAGCTTTGGTAATTGAGCACTCAATTCTAGCCCATCAACTCGAAACCGTTTGCGAACAAAACCAAATTGGCGGGCATCAAATCAATGCTTTGGGTGTTGTTATTTGGCATGGTGTCGATCAACGTATTGGCAACAACCGGGATTCCGGGCACTGGGCCAGGGTTTGCTGAAATGGAGGCGAAAGCCGTCATGGTCGAACTCTCGGAAATGAGACTGTCAATGGGTTTGAAGCCGGGTGGGCGTGGGGCGTGGCGCTCGTGGCGCTGGACAGCCACTTTTAGCCAAAATCTAGCAGCAGCCTAAAACCTGCCGCCGGATCATTCGCTTCCTTACATAATTTGTCATCAAAATTGTCCCAAAACTTCCCAAAATCCAACGCCCCCAGCCGCGTTCGCGGCAAATTTAAACTTATGATGTCACTCAGATATTTTTCAAAAACCGCGCAAAGCCAATG
>JAYTAO010000433.1:0-3220 GCA_043737435.1 Rhodanobacteraceae bacterium
CAATTTAAGGTGAATTTGCCCGCTTGGAACGCGAAAGGCGAATTCACCCCGACCCGCGTCAGTATGGAAGGCAAATTGACCGAACTTTCCGGTCTGAAATATCCTCACAACAAACACGTGGGATTGGTTGATGGTTTGAACTCCCCAGATGGTAAGAGAAATCTAACCTGCGCCAGCTGCCATAACCCGGAACCGGGTGGCGCACGGATGAAACCGGTAGATTTTGAGACGATGTGTCAAGACTGTCACCGTCTTACTTTTGATCGTCTTGCCGGTGATCGACAAGTGCGGCATGCGAACGTCCCAGAAGTGCTGGCGCAACTAGGCGAGTACTACGCGAAACGCGCCCTTGATGGCGACTATGAAGAAGCCGCCGCACCACCGGTAGTGCGCCGTCGCCGAATTCCTGGTCAGCTGAGTGCTGCGATTAGCGCGGAAGAAAAGCGGGTGGCGTTGAGCTGGGCGCGCGATAAGGCAAATTTAGTAACCCGCACCTTATTCGAAAGCAAAGCTTGCGGTGTTTGTCATACCGTGACTAGCCTGCCCAGCACGGACGGAGGCACGCTGAACTATCGCGTCGCACCTGTGCGTGTGGAAGGTGCTTGGTATGCGAAAAGCGAGTTTACTCACGGCAAACACGAGACCATGAACTGCCTGAGCTGTCACGACGCCGAGCGCTCCACCAGCAGCGCCAACGTGCTCATCCCTGGGATCGACAATTGCCGTGCCTGCCACGCAGGCGAAGGTGCGAAAGGCAAACTGGCGTCAGAATGTGTCGACTGCCATGGTTTTCATATCTCAAAATTTCCTCTGCGTGAGCGTTCGAACCTGCGCGCACACGGCGCAAAACCGCCTAAAACATTGACCCTTCCTGGTCAATCCGCAAATACCGCCTCAACTGCGCCCAAAGGTGCAGGCTCGCCTTAACTGGATCGCCTTAACTGGCTCGTCTTAATTGGCCACGACTAAAATAGGAACTGCAGATGCGACAGAAATTGATAGCAGTTGGACTTAGCATTGCGCTGGCAGGATGCGGCGGTGGCGGCTCGAGCGGCTCAACCGTTGGCACCGCGCCACCGCCTAGCACCGGCGGCAATGTCAGCTGCACTGGCTCTTGCGTTACTGCCGATTCCAAACTCAGCGTTGCGGATGTGCAAAACATTATTGCTCAAGCGGTTAGTGAGGCGCAGGGTCAAGGCGTTAATGCAACCATCGCCGTCACTGATCGCGTTGGTAATGTCCTTGCGGTTTATCGCATGACCGGCGCACGTAGCCAAGTGACGATTAGTTCTGGGCGCGGCGTGGTTGGGGGTTTAGAAGGTATAGCGATTATCCCGTCAGAACTAGCGGCAGTTTCCAAAGCCGTTACCGGTGCCTATTTGTCGAGCGAAGGCAATGCTTTTTCCACCCGCACGGCTTCACAAATTGTGCAGCAGCATTTTAATCCTGGCGAATTCGGCGGCCCGAGCGGCCCCTTGTTTGGCGTGCAATTTTCACAACTCCTTTGCTCGGATTTAATACAGCCCCCGGCTCCCGCACTGGCAGCACTTGGCGTCACTGGTGCGACGACGGTCGGGCCGAAGAGTTCACCTTTAGGCTTATCCGCTGACCCCGGCGGTTTTCCACTGTATAAAGGCGGCACGGTGGTGGGTGGCGTTGGCGTTGCCGCCGACGACACCTACGGCTTAGATCTCAACATTTTTGACACGGATCGCAATGTTGATGAATTGATTGCCACCGCCGCGACATTTAACTTTGGTGCGCCCTTGAATCGCCGGGGTGATCGTATTACTGCGGACGGTAAAACCTTTAGATACTCCGACGTTGATTTTACCGATTTGGCACGGCCAACCGGCCAACCAGCCGCATTTGCATCCCTTCCTGGCAAATTAATTGATGTGCCTGGCTTTTACAGCGCCGCCGCCGTTCTGCCCGGTACCGCGCTGACCACGGCAGCATCTGGCGTCATCGCCGATAGCCAAGACTTTCCTGGTCTAGACGCTTTTATCCTCCTAGACAGCGCGGGTGCGCCACGTTTCCGCCCCAAAGATGGCACCGACGCCCTGGCTGGCAATAGTTCTATTAAAGCGGTTGAGGTGCGCACCGTACTGCAAGAAGGTTTGAAAATTGCCAACGCAGCACGCGCGCAAATTCGCTTACCGACGAATAGTCAAGCACGGGTTTCTTTGAGTGTGATTGATACCAAGGGTGAAATCCTGGGCGTAGTACGTACCCGCGATGCGCCCTTATTTGGTACCGATGTTTCGTTGCAGAAAGCGCGTGCCACCATGTTTTTCTCATCTAGCGCTGCAGCAGCAGAACTGAGCGCATTACCCGACGCGCGCTATTTGAACGCCCAAGGGAATGCTTCGGGAATCAGCATTAAATTTGCAGATTACGTAAGCACGACGCGCAGCTTTTTTAACAACCCGACATTTCTAACTGGGCAAGTCGCAATCACCCCGCGCGCGATGGGTAACATCGCGCGCCCATTTTTTCCTGATGGCATTGACGGCACACCCAATGGCCCCTTAAGCAAACCATTTGCCAGCTGGAGCCCTTTTAGTGATGGCATTCAATACGATTTAGTTAATAACGCGGTGGGTGCCATTTTAGGAGCCTACGTCGGTGCATTACCTGCGGCTGGGCAAACCAGTTCAACACCGGCACAAATTCAAGCATTGCTCAACGGCGTGGTGGGTTTACGTACCAGCGGTTGCACAAACAACCCGCGGCTCAAAAACGGCATTCAAATATTCCCTGGTGCGGTGCCGATTTATCGCGGTGAGGTGTTGATCGGCGCGCTCGGAATTTCTGGGGATGGGATTGATCAAGATGACATGATCGCGTTTTTGGGCGTGCACAATGCGGGCCAAATTCTCAATAACGGCTTAGGCAATGCTCCACCTGCTAGGCGCGCTGATAATTTAGTGCCCGGCAATAGCCGATTGCGTTACGTACAGTGTCCACAGGGGCCGTTTTTGAATTCTGACGCGCAAAATGTTTGTGAGGGAAAATAAGATGAAACACAGATCCCTAAGCCACCTTTCGCTAACCGGCAATTCATTGAACCATCCGTCTGTGCGTTGCCTACTTGCCAGCGCGATCATGGCGGTTTGCAGTTCTGCCCTCGCCACGCCTGAGCCCAGCACAATCGATGCCGGTTCGTTGGGCATTATTCGCGTCGTACCAGCCTATGAATACAACAGCCTAGGCACGG
>JAYTAO010000434.1:0-3219 GCA_043737435.1 Rhodanobacteraceae bacterium
TTCGCCGATCCGATTGCGAAATTTCAAATTCATGGCGGAAAAAACACGGCGGAATTGCTGGCACTTTTGCGCGCCAGCCCGATAGGCCGGGATTTCGGCGCTCACTTTAGCAGGTTAAATGCGGTGGGCAATGCCAAAGTTGCGCTAGAGCTCAGCCTGCCGCTTCGCGCTGACTTGGGTGAGCGAGTGGTAGTGGGTGTGGCAACCCTGCAACACTCCAGCTTGCGCAACCCGGATTGGCGGCTCGATCTTAATGCGATGGCTGGCACGATCAACTTTGATCGGCAGGGTTTCACCGCGCAAAATCTTGTCGGCTGGCAAAACGCTTTGCCGATTGCACTGACTGCCGCCGTAGGTGCAAGCCACACAGGTGCTGCGAATGTCGTGATTGATGCCTCGCTGAGCGGTGAAATGCAGCCCAATCACCTTTTTGGACAAGAGGCGGTACTGGCGCCCGTACTGGCAAAAATTAGTGGCACGTCGCAGTGGCAGGTTCGCGTTCGCACCGTCGCCGGTGAACAGGGTAAATCCCTGACCACGACCGAATTGACAAGTAATTTAAAAGGTGTGGCGATTGATCTGCCCGCGCCCTTGGGAAAGCCTGCGGATACCCAGCGAGCACTGCGCTTGTCCATACCCAGTGAGACAAACTCGCAGCGGGCGCTAGTATTAGAAATCGACGGTGGCGTGCGTTTTCTGGCGGAATTGGGTCGCGATTCCGTGACTGGGCTAGACGGTGTTGAACTTGCCGGCCGTGAATTTCGTGGCACGCTTGTTTTGGGTGCACCCGGCGCTCACGTTGAAAATTCCGGCGGCACGCAAGACGCGTTGCCTAAAGCCGGGCTTCGCATTATCGGCAAATTGCAGGAGCTTAATTTTGCCGAGTGGGCTGCCTTAGTCGGCTCCACCGCCACCGCCGCGGGCTCAATACGGTTGGCCGACGTGACTGTGCAAGCTGCCCAGCTGACCGGGGCGCTCGCGCAATTTCCTGGAGCCATGCGCTTAAACGCAACGCCGAGTGCCCAAGGTTGGAAACTAAATATCGACAGCACAGCAGCAGCCGGGCATATCACTTGGCGTACCGACTTACCGACGCAGGCGATCACTGCACAGTTTACGCATTTGTATTTGCCCGCTAGTGATGCTGAGCCTGAAAACGCTGCCGCCGAGCCAGAAACGCAAGTTGAAAAGCGACAGCTCCAGATTGATCCGCGCGCGATCCCCACCCTGCATCTGTACGTTGAAGACCTTAGCGTAGGCCTCGCTAAACTGGGGGCGACGCGCTGGGAAAGTTTTCCTACGTCCAAAGGCATGCGCATTGACCTACTGGAAAGCAAATCTAGTGATTTGACCCTGACCGGCAGTGGCGATTGGCAGGGCATCGGCGCGCAAGGCTTATCCACCTTTAAGCTGCGTTTTTCCGCGCAAGATCTGGGGCGAATGTTGGGCGGATTAGGCTTTTCCGGGCATGTTGCGGGTGGCCAAACCTTGGCGGAAATAGAGGCCGACTGGCAAGGCGCGCCGTCTGAATTTGCCCTGGCCCGACTGCATGGTCGGCTGAATGTTTGGGTCGGCAGCGGTCGCTTTTTAGAGCTGGACCCGGGTGCCGGTCGGCTTTTTGGCTTGCTCAGCGTGCGCGAGCTGCCGCGCCGGTTAGCGCTGGATTTTCGCGACTTTTTTCAAACCGGCATGAGCTTTACCGAAATCCGAGGCGAATTTAGTTTCGATGCCGGCAACGCCTACACCGAGGGGCTAAAAATCAAAGCCCCGGCCGCCGACATTACCGTGATCGGTCGCACCGGCTTAAGCGCCAGAGACTATGAGCAAACGGCGTTAGTCAGCCCGAAAATCGGCGTGCTGCCCATGGTCGGCGCGATCGCCGCCGGCCCAGCCGGTGCGGCCGCGGGTTTGATTGCGCAGCGTGTTTTGGAGGGCGAAAGCGCGTTGGCGGCAAATTACAAAATTACCGGCAGCTGGGAAAAACCACTGGTCATTAAACAAGCCACAGCACGTGCAGCAAAACGCAAGGTGCCGGACGTGGTGCCTAGGTAAGCACATGCCTCAGCACGCATTGAACCTAAAAACAGCAGTTGACCGCTAACTAATTCCGATAGAGCTATGAGCACGTTGAAGAATTTAGGTATTTCGAAGTACACCTTGTGGGCGAAGGTCGCTACCAACAAAATCGCACACTTTTTTGTCCGTCCAACTGCTGTTTCTAGGTGGAAGAATTTGATACTTGGCTCAAACATTGGGTTCCAACTTTGGCCGCTGAAATAATGTCAGGCGCGAACCCGGTGCAACGTATGTCTGAGAATCTGTCTTGGCTTGCAACGGTATGCGCCCACTTTTTTCTATCGCTACAATTTCTAGCGTTGTTTTTTTACTATTACAACCCATCACCGCGAATGCGCGCGAATTTTTCCTGGCAAGAGTGGGTACTAACAACTTAAGCTGCGGTGCTTTGGTCAGCCCATGTCAAAGCCTCAGCTATGTGCTAGATCCGGCGAATAAACTGGTTAACGACGGCGATATTTTGACGCTAGTCGCGCCCCCGGGCCAAGCTATTTTTGATGAGCTTGAAACGCGCCTGCGCAAGCGCGTGACTATCCGTTCTGCAGTCAATCAGCGCGCCCACATACGTTGCCCAATCACTGTTCCTGACGGCATCTGCATGCAATTTGATCCGGAAAGCAGCGGCAGTCGCATCGAGCGCTTAGAGATCAGCGGCGGCGAGCTCTACACGCTTTTTTTTCAGACCGACTGGGAACAATCCGGTAATCCAAACGGCACCGGCGCGTCCAACATCGTAATTACCGACTCGGTTTTGCATGACAGTGGCCGCGACGTGGTGAAAATCACACCGAAGTGCAATGACATCCGCATTGAACGCAGTGAAATTTTTCGTTCGGGTCAAATTTATCCTCCCGGCACACCTCTGGACGATAAAAATGCGGAGGGCATCGATAACGTTAACGGTGCGCGCATGATCGTGCGCGACAGCTACATTCACGACATTGCGACTTCTGGGCTTTATTTTAAAGGCGGTGCGAGCGATGCGCTGATCGAACGCAATGTGATTGAGCGGGTGGGCTTAGGGGGAATTTTGGTGGGTTTTGATACCTCGCCAGAGTTTTTTGATTTAAACGAAAACCCAGGTTATTTCGAAGCGGTGCGCGGCATCGTACGCAACAATATCGTACAAGATACCGACTACGC
>JAYTAO010000435.1:0-3218 GCA_043737435.1 Rhodanobacteraceae bacterium
TGCAAGCCGCTATTGCCGCGGGCGGAACTTGTTTAGTCGGGGGTGATCGAACTGGCGCGATGTTGGCCCCGACGCTGATCGAAAATTGCCCGAAAGACAGCGATTTGTATCGCGAAGAAGCGTTCGGCCCGGCGGTAACCATTGAGGCATTTGATGATTTCGAAGCCGCGTTGCAACAAGTAAATGACAGCAAATTTGGCCTGCAGGCAGGTATTTTTACCCGCGATATTTATAAAGCGCAGTTAGCTTGGGACGAGTTAGAAGTCGGCGGTGTGGTCATCGGCGACGTACCAAGCTGGCGGGTAGACAACATGCCTTACGGCGGCGTAAAAGATTCTGGCATTGGCCGTGAAGGGGTCAAATATGCGATGGAAGACATGAGCGAAATCCGCCTGATGGTGATTAAGCAGGCTTAAATGCTTAATCAAATCACCTAACCGCCACCCGAATCTTGCGCTCTGCCCGGCCACCTAGATTATCGACGACGCTAAAAAGGATTTCTTGCGCGCTGCGCGGTGCATAGCGCAGGCCGACGCCGGGTTCGCTAGTGCCCGCATAGTTGCCATTTGCAAACCAATACAGCTCAGTGACGCCAGCCGCCGCGCTGGCGCGCAGAACCAGCGTCGGAGCTTTGAGTTCGGCGCTGGTTAATCGATAGCTCACGTTATTCAGCGGGGCGGTGATTTTTGGCGCCTCGGCCTGCACGGCAGCGCAATTGGGCGCGGTTTTTAGCTGTAACCCGGCGGCAGCAAAGCTTTGTGCGATTTCGCTGGGCCAAAACTCGCGTACTTCGGTGCGCAGCTTGGCATCGTTGGCGCCGTTGCTTTGACACACCGGCGCGTTGGTTTTTAAATCGATGTAAACGCGTCGATGCACGTCCGACACGCGGATCGCCGACACGCCGGGAATGAACCAGGTCTTGGTGCGCACCGGGCACTCTTGGTTCGGTAAGTCACCACTGGCGGCGCAGACGTCAAGCTGGATCACGTTGAGCTTTCCGGGCAAATCTAGGGTTAGCTCGATGCGTTGACTGGCGTACAGATCATTAACAATGCCAAAAAATAATGGCGCAGCGGCTTGACCGCCGATCAGCGCCGGATTGCTAGCACCATCGAAATTTCCCACCCAAACCACCAACACAAACTGCCCGAACACGCCCGCCGACCACGCATCGCGAAAGCCCCAGGACGTGCCGGTTTTCCACGCCACCGGAAAGCTTAGCGAGCGATTTGCGGCTTTGGGCCTGGGGTTGCTGTAGAGCATCTGGCGGGTGATAAACGCGGCTTCAGGGCTAAGCAACGGCGTGCCGGGCGCACGGACTTGTGCTTGCAAATAGCGCAATGGCCGCAGCCGCCCGTCATTGCCCAACATGGCGTACAAGGCCGCCAATTCTGCTGGGCTGACTTCACCGCCCCCCAAGGCCAGCGCCAAGCCATAATGCGCTTCGGAAGCCAGATTACGCACACCGGCATGGTTTAATAAGCCATACAGCCCGCCTGCACCTAATTTCGCTGCGACGCGCACGGCCGGAACATTGCGGCTGCGTACTAACGCTTCGGTGACGCTAATGGGGCCGCGAAACCGGCCGTCGAAATTCTCTGGCGCGAAGCTGCTGAAGTTGGTGGCGACATCGGCCAAAATCGTTTTTGGATGCAGCAAGCCTTGATCAATCGCTAGCGCATAAATCAATGGCTTTAACGTCGACCCAGGTGAGCGCTGGGCCTGAGTGCCATCGACTTGACCAGCGATTTCAGGGCGGTTGAAATCGGCGGAGCCGACCAGCGCCTTGACCGCCATATCATTACGATCCACCAACAAAATAGCGGCGTTTTTGATGCCGCTTAGCCGCACGCTGCCCAGATAGCTTTGCAGCTGGCGCTCGACAATGTGCTGTAGCGATAAGTCAATCGTGCTCTGTACCGGCTGTGTGACCGGATAGGCGCGCTGCAACTCATTGATGCGCAATGCAAGCCGGGCGGCGTGTGGTGCGTTTTGTGTGTGATGCCGCCCGATTAGCAGCGGTGCTTGGAACAGCGCGTCATTGCTGCTGCCTGCGCTTGCAGACCGATCCGACTGCGCTTGCCACAGTTGATAAAGCGCCCAGCGCGCGCGCTTCAATTCCGCGCTTAGCTGCAAACCCGCTAGCGCAATTTTTGGCCCGCGATGCCTTGGGCGCTGCGGCAACACCGCCAGCGTCAACGCTTCCGGCAGGCTCAATGCGGAGACCGGTTTGTCAAAATAAATTAGGCTTGCAGCACCCGCGCCTTCGATATTGCCGCCGAAGGGTGCCAAGTTTAAATACGCCTCTAATAAGTCATGTTTGGAATAACCTGCCTCTAGTTTGAGCGCATAGGCAATCTGTTTTAATTTGCCCCAGATCGAACGCGTGTGCAGGCCGTATTTCAGGCGCGCCAACTGCATGGTCAAAGTCGAGCCGCCCTGGGTGCGCCCGCCGCTGTAACTAGAGAACGTAGCGAGCGCCAGTCGATACGGGTTCACGCCGGGGTGATAGTAAAACCAGCGATCCTCTTTCAGCAGCGTCGCCTGCACCAAAGACGGGGCAAAATTCGCCAGCGGTTGCCACAAGCGAAAGCGATCATCCGAGGCCAGCGTGAGCTGCATTAGCACGCCTTGTTCGCTTAACACCACGCGCGAAAGCGGTAGGCCCGCGTAAAGCGGCGCGCGCGGCAGATTGCGATAAATGCTTAATGCGCCAATAAATACCGCAACAAAAAATAGCCAGCGGAGCGCGCGCGATCGGGCACTTTTTGGTTTCACAGCGAATGGATCGGCGGGCGGCTTTGGCATCGCCGCAGTTTAGTCTGGCGCTTAGGCATTCATACGCTGCCACGCGGGCTGATTGGAAAACTGCCGTCAAATTTGCCGTTTTCGTTTTACTCCGCAATTAAACCGACCCACATTTATAGGGCGCGCTTTCAACTCCTAGATCAAAGCAATTTTTCTGCGAATCCCGCATCCAACAGCGCTTCGCCAGAAGCCATCTGTACATTGCCTGCAAAGGGCCTCGTCTAGACCATATCCGTCGGCTTTGATCGACGCCATGAAGCCGAA
The DNA here is from genome assembly GCA_043737435.1 of Rhodanobacteraceae bacterium. Lineage (GTDB taxonomy): Bacteria > Pseudomonadota > Gammaproteobacteria > Xanthomonadales > SZUA-5 > JANNYA01. The sequence goes on from JAYTAO010000435.1 coordinate 3,073, forward strand.
CGATCCTGACAAAGAGAACTCGAACGCGAACTTGCACCTATATTTAATGCTGCTGTGTGTTGCCTATGCCAGCTTGAGCGCCACCGTGTGGATCGCCACTTGTGAACTTAGCGATGCCTATCAAATCGGCATGGATCGCGTGCATT
>JAYTAO010000436.1:0-3206 GCA_043737435.1 Rhodanobacteraceae bacterium
CGCTTAACCGGGCCGACCCTGATTGTGATGCCCACCAGCTTAATTCCCAACTGGTGCAGCGAGGCGAAACGCTTTGCACCGGTGTTAAAAGTGCTGACCTTGCATGGCCCGGATCGGGCCGCGAAATTTAGCCAAATCGCGGCGTACGATGTGGTGTTGACGACCTATGCCTTGCTATTTCGTGACGAGGATGAGCTGGCGAAAGCCAAATTTGCGTTAGCGGTTTTTGATGAAGCGCAAGCAATCAAAAATCCACAGGCCAAAGCCGCCCTGGCGGCGCGCCGCATTCGCGCGGATCGCCGCATCGTGATGAGCGGTACGCCGCTGGAAAATCATCTAGGTGAGCTTTGGGCGCAGGTGGATTTGGTGCTGCCGGGTTTACTAGGCCCGCAAAAGGCCTTCGCGACGCGCTTTCGCACGCCCATCGAAAAGTTTGGCGACGATGCTCGAAGTAAAATTTTAGAAAAGCGGTTGAAACCGTTTTTACTGCGCCGTACCAAAAGCGAAGTGGCGCGGGATTTACCCGCAAAAACCGAAATTACTCGCCCCGTGGCGCTGGAAGGCGGGCAGCGTGAACTCTATGAAACGCTGCGTTTGGCGATGAATAAAAAAGTGCGTGACGCGGTTGCGGCACGCGGCATTAAGCAATCCAGCATTGTGGTGTTGGACGCGCTGCTGAAATTACGCCAAGCCTGCTGTGACCCGGCGCTGGTCAAGTTGCCCAGCGCGCGTATAGTGAAAGGCTCGGCAAAACGCGAAATGTTGCTGGAGATGTTGGCGGAGCTGATCGAGGAGGGCCGCCGCGTGCTGGTGTTTTCGCAATTCACCGAAATGCTGGATTTGATTGAAGCTGATCTGGACGCGCAAAAAATCCCGTATTTACGTTTGGATGGCAGTACGCTCGACCGCGCCACGCCGGTGCGGCGTTTTCAGGCGCTGGAAGTTCCGGTATTTTTGATTAGCTTAAAAGCCGGTGGCGTGGGTTTAAATCTTACCGCTGCCGATACCGTGATTCATTACGATCCGTGGTGGAATCCGGCGGTGGAAAACCAAGCCACCGACCGCGCGCATCGCATTGGTCAAGACAAGCCCGTGTTCGTTTATAAACTCGTCTGCAGCGATACCATCGAAGAAAAAATTGTCGCACTTCAGGCGAAAAAAGCAGCGCTAGCCAGTGCGATTATGAGCGGTGGAAGCTCGACCGCGCTCAAATGGGACCAAGAGGCGATTGCGCATTTATTTGGAGCGGAGGAATAACGCTGCGACTGTTCGTGCGGCGACAGCTCGCGGATCATACGCGATTTGCCAGCGCAGCCCGCCGATGCGCGTAGTCAGCTAGCACTTAGACGCACACATCTGTAGGCTTCCGGGGTTAATTTGAGCTCGGAAATCTTTCCTCATGCAGCCCAATTTGTATGATCCCGCGATTGCGCAACTAGATGAACCTGGACGCGAGCGGATGCTGGCAAAGATGGCGCCGAAGGACGCTGAGCGAGTTCGGCGTTGGCTGCTTTCGTTGGCGCAGGCGACCCAAGATGGGAGCGAAAATGGTGCGCCTGCACCGCCCGGCGCTTATCTGGACGCGGCAGAGAAACTAGATTATTCAGTTGCGCAAGACAGTGGTGCCGTACGCGTCGGCCCCTATCGGCTACTGGAGCTTCTGGGCGAAGGCGGCATGGGGCAGGTTTATCTGGCCGAACAAGACCAGCCCAGGCGTCGTGTGGCGCTCAAGCTGATGCGCGTTTCAGGGCTGGAGGCGCAACGACGGTTTCGTCTTGAAGCAGAGGTGCTCGGGCGCTTAGAGCACCCCCACATTGCCCGAATTTATGAGTCCGGGGTAGCGCAAGCCCATGGTTTGGAATTTCAGAACTCAGATTTGACCGGCGCAGTGGTGCAAACACCCTATTTGGCGATGGAGTATGTTGCCGGATTAGAGCTTTTCGCGCATGGCGAGCGCGCGAAGCTGACGCTGCGCGCGAAAATTCAACTTTTGGCAAGTATTGCTGACGCCGTGCACCACGCCCATTTGCGCGGCGTTGTGCACCGTGATTTAAAACCGGCCAATATTTTGATCGACCAACGTGGCGAGCCCAAAATTCTAGATTTCGGAATTGCTCATGTCTTACAAGAAGGGGGCGCAAGCGGTGCCATGCAGCCAACACGCATGACGCGTGAAGGTCAGCTCATTGGCACTTTAGCCTATATGAGCCCTGAGCAGCTGCTCGGCACTCAAACCCATGTCGATGTGCGCACGGATGTTTATTCCCTGGGCGTGATCGCCTACGAATGGCTTTGTGCGGCTTTACCGTATCCAAGCGACCAGCTGTCCACCTTGGCGTTAATTCGCTGTATTGATGAAAACGATCCCGAACCCATCAGCAAAGTGAACCCGGCAGTGCCTGCGGACTTGAGCATGGCGATCATGAAAGCGCTAGATAAAGATCTGTCGCGCCGCTATGGCTCGGCGGGCGAGTTTGCTGATGATTTGCGGCGCTATCTCGCCAATGAGCCCGTGCGCGCCCGCGCGGCAACGTTAAATTATTTGGTGAAAAAGTTCGTCCGGCGTAATCGCGTGTTTGTGGCTTCAACGGCCTTGATCTTGCTGAGCTTGCTTATCGCTTCGTTTGTTTCCTATCAAAGTGCGCAGGCGGCAAAACGTGCGCAGCGGGAAGCAGAAAATAAAACTGAGGAAGTGCTTGCGGTCAATGAATTTGTCGAAAGCATGCTGCTGTCGGCTGATCCCGAGCGCGCTGATGGCAGAACACTGAGTATGGAAGAGTTTTTGGACGGTGCGCGCACCTCAATGGCGGAACTTAGTCGTGCGCCACAGGCACAAGCGCGGGTGGCTAGCTTGGTCGGACAAGTCTATTCGCGCTTGGATCAATCGAGTTCGGCGCTGTCTTTATATGACCAAGCGCTCAGCGCGAATTTACGTGCGCCACAGCCTTCAGCTGAGCTGACCGCCGAACTCGAAATTTTTCGTACGATCGAGCAAACGCGGCAGGGCAAGGTGGCGCTTGCCCTGGCTAGCCTTGAGCCACTTTGCGCGCGGATTGAGCGTGATTTCGGCTTTCAGCACAGGTTGTTTCTAGTCTGCAACAGTGCCTTGGCGCAAGCATGGGATGCGAGCGGTGACGCTGAAAAGTCGATTGCTGTTGCCACTTACGCGCTTGCGCATGCGGGCAGCCGCGCGCAATTTCCTGATG
>JAYTAO010000437.1:0-3192 GCA_043737435.1 Rhodanobacteraceae bacterium
TGAGTGATTTGGCGTCGCTGCGCGCGGAACTTGATGCCATTGACGCGGATTTAATCGGTGCGATTGCCAAGCGCCAAGCCATCGTCGCCGAAATTGGTCGTGTTAAAGAAGGCAGTGGCCAGCAGCTGCGTGACTATCGTCGTGAAGCGCAAGTGCTGGCGAATGTGCGCGCTAAGGCGCAAAGCGCGGGCTTGAATCCCAGCTTGGCGGAAAACGTGATGAAGCAGTTGATTGAGGCGTCTTTGGTCAATCAAGAGCAGCGGCGCGTGCGCCATTCCACCGAAGGCACCGACAAACGCGCGTTGATTTTGGGCGGCAACGGCAAAATGGGGCGTTGGTTTGCACAGTTTTTAGACGCGCAAGGCTTCGCTGTTGAAATTGCTGACCCCTCCGGCTGCCCCGAGGAATTCACTGCTAGCGAAAATTGGCAACAAAGTGCGATGCAGGTCGATGTAATCGTGATCGCAGCGCAACTGCGCGCCAGCAGCGCGCTGATTAACGAGCTGGTAACACTCAAGCCTAGTGCGCTAATTTTTGATTTGGGCTCGCTTAAATCGCCGCTCAAGCAAAGTTTGCTGAGCGCTGCCAGCGCCGGTTTAAAAGTCTGCTCAGTACACCCGATGTTTGGCCCGGATACTGTATTGCTTTCTGATCGGCATATTATTTTTATTGATTTGGGCAATGTCGGCGCGGGACTTGGCGCGGTGCGCGAAGCGAAAGCGCTGTTTGCCGCGACCAGTGCGGAGCTGGTGGAGATGGAATTAAACGAGCATGACGAACTTATTGCGTACGTGCTGGGCTTGAGCCACGCGCTCAATATTGCGTTTTTCACCGCCCTGGCGAATTCCGGCAAAAGCGCGCCCAAACTTGCCAAATTATCCAGCACCACGTTTGATCGTCAGCTGGCGATTGCAGCCAACGTCGCCGAAGAAAACCCGCGCTTATATTTTGAAATTCAACACCTCAACGACGCGCGTGAGCAAGGATTAAAGGCGCTGGAAAACGCGGTCGCACAAGTTGCCCGCTGTGTGCGCGAGGGCGATGAGATCGGCTTTGTCGCGCTGATGGAGCGCGGTCGCGGCTATTTGTCCGCGCGCTCAGCGCAGGCGGGCCGGATTGGCTAATGATGTTTGATCGCGCCAGCTTGGAAGCGGCACTCAGTGAATTGGGTGAACTTGCGCTGGCCGCCGATAAACGCATTGACTTGGCTATTTATGGCGGATCAGCGCTAGCGCTGGCGTTCGATTACCGCCGCGCGACCAAAGGCGTGGACGCGGTATTGATGTCGGAACCTACGTTTGTACGACACGCGATTGCCCAAATTGCGGCTGCGCGTGATTGGCCCGAAGATTGGTTGAATGATGCGGTAAAGGGCTTTTTGTCGGAACATCAGGAGCTGGCGCTACATCGAAATTATCCAACTGGGGCGTCGCCTGGGCTGCGCGTATTTGTGCCATCAGCTCGTTATCTGCTTGCAATGAAGTGCATGGCTATGCGGATTGGTGGCGTGGAGGAAAGTCAGGATGTTCAAGATATTCGACATCTGATTGCGAGTCTGGAAATGACTTCGGCGGAGCAGGTGCTTGAGCTTGTAGCGTCATTCTACCCAGCAAAGCGCGTCTCACCCAAAACAGTGCTTGGCGTACAAAGTTTATTTGAATCAGACCATTTGGAAGATGCGCCTACCCGGCAAAACCATGATCACTAAACGCCCGCAAACCATCGCCGAAGTGGCGCAGCGCAGTCACGAGCAAACGGCGGCCTTTGACCAACATTTGGCCGAATTTCTGGACGAGTTCTACCTGCACCCAAATCACCGACAAAATCGTCTGTTAGCCGAACCAGAATCATTGTCAGCTGTGGCCGATGCCTACCTTGCCGCAAGTGCAGAATATCTTGCGGACTGCTATGGCTTAGCAACGCCGTCGTGGTGCTATCTGCCCAAGCGTTTCCTAGAAACACCGCATTTTGCCGGTGGCCTGGAGAATATGAAGGCCATGCTGTTAGCGGAAAGCCCGCTGGCATTTCGTCGCCGCATGATTTTTGTCAGCGAAGACGCGCTTGATCGAGCGAGCCGTTTCGCAACGCCATCGCAATAGCGAGCGGGCACTCCCCTACAAACGTGAACGCGATTTCGACCCCCGGTAATTAAAAATGCGCTAGGCAAGCGCCGCCAACTATGTGAAGCTTTCGTCGGCGTTTTCTCGCCCGGCCAAATTCGCTTCAGCATAAACTTAAGGAGACTTTATGATCGGTTATGTCACTTTGGGCACCAAAGATTTGCCGCGCGCTGCAGCGTTTTACGACGCCGTGTTGGGCGAAATAGGTGGCAAGCGCATGATGGAATCGGACAGTTTTATTGCCTGGACCGATGCCAAAAACGGCCCCGGCATTGGCATCACTTACCCCTACGACAAGCAGCCCGCCTCGGTGGGCAATGGCGTTATGGTGGCTTTGGAAGTAAAAAGCAGCGCCGATGTTGATCGCGTCTATGCCAAAGCCATGTCCTTAGGGGCCACTGATGAAGGCGCGCCGGGTTTGCGCATGGAAGGGTTCTACGCCGGTTACTTCCGCGATCTAGATGGCAACAAGCTCAATGTGTGTTGGATGACGTTTCCAGTTTGAGCTGCTAACGAAATAAATGGCTGCAAGCTATTGCGCTGTTTTCCTTTGGAGATTAAAACATGTACCGAACTCTGCTCAGCGCGGCGTTACTACTTTTGCTGAGCGCCTGTTTTGAATCGCACAGCCCGCTCGGGCCGCCGGGCGCGATCGCACGCGGCTCCAGTTTCGTTGGTATTTGGCGCTGCCATACGCCGACGATGGCGAGCAATGAAATCATGACGATTTCGGTACTGCCCTTCGATGAGCAGCAGCTGCTCCTTGAGTTGAAAGAGTCGGTGTTAGTCGGCGATGTTGAGCAATCTAGCCCGTCTGATATCGAACGCTATCGCTTTTATCCGAGTCAAATCCCGGCAAAGTCGGGTGCACAAATCCTATGGAATGCGCAGGAGCTAGCTTTGAGTGCGACGGCATCGAATTGGGTGTTTGTGCGCATCAAGCAAGCTGACCAATCCAGCCTAATCGCGCAAATCGTGCAAGACGACGCTCTGCAAGGTAAAACGGAGCAAGAAAAGCTCAGCGACTTACGTAAACGCGTTAGCGACGAGGCGATTTATGGCGAAGCGATTA
>JAYTAO010000438.1:0-3188 GCA_043737435.1 Rhodanobacteraceae bacterium
AACTAGTGCATCGGAATGCGCCCTCACCAAGCTAAGTAGCACAGGCACGACACTGTGGCGCACACCACTACCGTGTACGGTGACGCTTGATCGTATTCGAAATTTCAACACGGCCGATTCGCAAAGGGCGGCGGTGCTCGTTGGTCAGAACGCGATCGCGGTTGTAGGTAAAAATGCAATTGCAGGCTTAACCCATGCGGGCGCACTGCTAATATTACAATCGGTCGGTGGCGAGGGCGTCAGCGCTGTCGCACTAAATCCTGGCGGCACACAACTGCTTTATGTGGCTAGCACTGCAATTGGAACACAGTACAAATTGCGGCAACTTTCGCTAACTACAAAGCTCGATCAGGCGGTGAATTTGCCCGCGAGTTCAGACTACTCACCGCTGATCGCGCAAGAAACAGCACCAGACGGTACAACATTTGCAATCACTTACATTGACCAAGATACGCCAGAATCGTTGATGGCGATTGCAACAAGCGGCCAAGTGCTTTGACAAATACCTGTGGAATTCAATAGTTTTGATGACACCTTGCTGGGTGCCAGCAACCACATGGTGTGCATCACGCGCTCAGTGCCTTCAGAAAGTGGCTCGGTGAGTCCAGTCTTGCATGTTGGAGTAGCAGCATCGGACTAGCACTATTTGAGCTTAAAAAGCCTTATGACTACTTCCCCCATGATAGCTTGGGTCTTGATTCACGGGCCGCACTCTCCATGCGCATCTTTGGCGATCGAGTGCTGATTGCCAGAGCCAGCAATACTTCCGCGACGTTTTTGGGTGGGCTAGTGTTGAAAAATTACGAGGCCATATCAGATACGGGCGCACAGCTGTTCGCTTTCGACTTGCCGGGCGGCATGACCGAACACATCTGGGACGAACGTGGCTTAATTGCAGCGAATGAGCCATCGAATAGTTTTAATATCCAAGAGGCGCTGAGTTACTTTGCGCTGCATGGCAATTATGTCAGTTTCTATGACACCGACACCTTGCTTAGCATTTGGGATCAAAACGGGCAACTAATCAGCTCAATCAACTTTCCCTATGCACAAAGTGAACTTAGGGGCTTAGCGGCATTGAGCAGCGGCATGATGGTGGGGCGGCGCGAAGGCATCCGCGTGGCGTCGAGCGACCCGCGAGAAATTGGCTTGCGCCTCGTGCCAGGAACACTTTTCTACGAGTTTTTTGACCTCAATGGCACTTTTAAATGGCGGCAACCTGCAAGCCTGTATGACACGGGATTTTTGGAGCCGGAACGCGCGCAAGAAATCTATCCGATTATTCCTGCCAGCAGCCGCATTGAAGTTAGGGAAGATCGGCGCGAATCACGGCCAATGCTGTATGTGCTGCGCAGCTATGATAATGGTGATCAGGCATTTGCGCCGCGCCGCGCCATTTTGCAAAAAATAGACTTAAACACCGGTGCACTGCTATGGCGTCGATTTGTCAATGTTGATCCCATCGTTTCGAGCGGTTCCGCGTCCATACAAGCGATAGAACTACCCGCTCAGCAAGTAAATGGCGAATGGCAAGTTTTGGTGCGCGGGCGCAGTGTCAGCGGCGCGGATTTTTATGAAAGCTTAGGCGCTACGAGCGGCAATTCGCTAGATATACAACCCGTGGGCGATGAGTTTCCGCAAAGCATAGCAATTACTGCGGGCAGCACCCGCTTTATTCTGCGCCAAACGCCGCCATTGCCAAGAAATGCCCAGCCCGTGGGTGCGCCCAGTCAAATGGGCGCTTGGTACAACCCAGCGACACCCGGCCAAGGCTTTTTTATCGAACGTATTGGCAACACCCAGTTTATGTCCTGGTTTCACAGCGACTGGGATTTGCCCGACGCGACCATCACTGATTTTCTATCGCCTGCGCGCCAGCGGTGGCTAACACTACAGGGCGATGTGTTACCCGGTGCGACGCAAGCGCAGCTGAAAATTTATCAGTCCAGTGGTGGCAATTTCACTCGCGAAAGCGCGGGTGCGCCGGTGGAAGTTGGCACTGCGACGCTGACGTTTTTGAGCTGCGACAGCGCGACATTAAATTATGAACTAGCTGCCCAACGCTGCGCAGGCGTGGCCTGTACGGCTGATCAGCGCGTTGGCATGCTGCACGGTGTGATCCCACTGCGCGCGCTGCTGTCGGCAAGCACTTGTGCACCCACTGGCCTACCCGCACAGGTGAGCGCAAAGACCGGGCTATTTCACGATCCAAGCGTGTCCGGCCAGGGTCTAATCACCGTGGTAAACGCCAATACGCTATTCGCCGGTTGGTTTACGCGCGACCCAGCGGACGCTGCGGATGATCCACACAAGCAAGCTTGGTTCACCTTGCAAGCCACGGGTTCAGTAAGCTCCAATGACAGCAATGCTGTGATTCAGGCGAAAATCTATCGCACCTTGGGCGGGCGGCGCGATTCAACGCTGTCGGTCAGCAGTCAAGAATTGGGAGAGGCCACGCTCAGCTTTCCCAGCTGTGATCGCGTGACGATGCAATACCGATTTGCTAGCGGCGATTCTGCCAAACCGTTCCAAAACTTAGCCGGCCAGCTCAATTTGGTGCGCATTGGCGCCTGCCGTTAGACCGCCCGTGTCAATAGACAACCAGATTGTTTAAAGCTATTCGTAGCCATGATTATCTAAAACGCGTTGAAAGTGCGCGTTCGGATGTGGCCAAGATTAAGCGGCGTAGAGATGCGGCTTAGGTGGCACGGTTAGCGCAGTATTTATGAGCTTTTGACGCCGGACGCGTCAGAGCTTGTAGCCGGTGGTGGAAGGTTTGCGAATTAGGTTTGTTGTGCATACCCGCTACTGCAGCGAATTTGCTTTTTGAAGAGGCCAAGGCCGAAGCGCTTGCTCTACGAGTCATCGCTGAACGACTCGAACACGGAGAAAGCCGCGCCACAGCTTTCTCAATTGCCCTTCCTACTGCTGCATGAGCCTGTGGCCGTCGAAGAAGGCACCGGAAGAAATCGGTCCTCGTACGCTCGCGCGAGTTGCCAAGCATACGGGGCTTAGTCCGGAAGACCTTTAAGGGCAAGGAAAACACAATCGCAAAAAGCGGCACTAAATTGTGTCCGAGCATTCGGCGGTATCGCGCTAGTATTGGTTATTAGGCCACATTTCGGTTGAATTCAACGTTGGACTGCGCCAGCGCAACTCGATCACTTCATTGAAGTTCTATCTACAAC
>JAYTAO010000439.1:0-7859 GCA_043737435.1 Rhodanobacteraceae bacterium
AACAAAACTTGCCCTTGGAAAAAGAGGAAAAATTTCCATTGCGAGCCCTGCCAGTGCGTGCGCAAAAACGCATACCTACCATCTTCTGGTTCACTCAAAACGCGTCCGAGCAAATGGCTGGCGAGGCGAAAGCCCCAAGTCGCGCCCAGTAACGCAACCATCATTCTCGGCACAATCGCCCCTCCACCCACCGCACCGTAATAGAGTGCGGCAAATGCCAAACAGCAAGCCCAAGTAATATCGACAATACCGGCGTTTAGACGACGGCGTTGCCATAGCCAGCTCAAAACCATGGCTACGCTGGTAAAACCAGCGACTACGGCGGCGTCTTTGATAAACATGGCTAAATTCACAGCGATCCTTTGAAGATATTTCGCAAGTCGCTCTTAAACGACTTTGCGCTGCAGATTTAATCCAATCTTAAGTAACAGCGGCGTCATGATCGCCCACACTAATGCTAACGCGCCGTAAACATGCAGTGGTGGTGCCGTAAAAACCGCAGCTTTCCAAACGTTGGCGGCAAAGTAATAGGCAAGAGGCCCGCCAAAAAAGCCGAAAAGCACGGCCCAGACTGGGCGCGTCTGGAAAAATGACATGGAGTGGTTCAACGTCAACGCGAAACCGGCCCATAGCGTAACGATCCATACAGGCGCGAAATTGATCCACGGCACAGGCTGCGCAAAACGTAAAAGTCCTAATTGCAGCAAGACGCTGTCGGCAATAAACCCGAGTACCACGCTAATGATAAGCAGCTGCGCATCGGCTTTTCGGCAGTTCGAAACTGAAAAATGATAGATCAAAAATACCGCTAACACAGGCAGTCCCAACCACCAATAGCCGCGCCCGGCGCCGCCCACAGACGTCAACCAAAGCACTTGGAAAAAAACGACATTCAACAAAGTTTTCAGATAAGCCTCGCGTCCTTGTGCACCGCATGGGTGATAAGGAAAGTGGAATTACAACTGGCAGTTTAAATCGGGCAAATACTGCGCTCTAGTATTGCGCGGCCTAGCAAAAAGCAATTGCACATCACCAATAGAGCGCTCAATGAAACCACCCTCGCAATAGGCCAAATAATAGTTCCACATGCGGATAAAGCGCGCGTCGAAACCCAATTCCCGCACTTGTGCCAGATGCGCGTTGAAGCGTTCACGCCAAGCGCGCAACGTTAGCGCGTAACTGGGGCCGATATCTTCTAAATGCACCAGTTTCATGTCGCTTGCCGCTGTGGATGCACCTAACATCGCCGTGATTGAAGGAATAAAGCTTCCTGGGAAAATATAACGCTTGATGAAATCGACGTCTTTCAGCGCTTGCGCGTATCGGCAATCTTCAATGGTAATGGCTTGCACTAGCGCCAAGCCATCTGGCTTAAGCAGACTCGCAATTTTACCGAAATACGTATTCAAATACTGATGCCCAATCGCTTCAATCATTTCAATGGAAACGACCTTGTCAAAGCTCCCAGTCAATGCCCGATAGTCTTGTTTGATGACCTTGATCTGCCCGCCCAAACCCGCCTGAACCACGCGCGCGGTGGCGAGCTGAAATTGTTCTTCACTAATTGTGGTGGTGGTGATCTTGCAACCATAATGCCGTGCCGCGTGGACCGCAAAGCCGCCCCAACCCGTTCCAATTTCCAATAGATGATCGCTGGGTTTGAGCGCAAGTTTTTGGCAGATCCGATCAAGTTTACGCACCGCGGCCACTTCTAATGTGTCATCACTACGCTCATAAACCGCGCAGGAATACATCATGGTTGGGTCTAAAAACGTCTTGAACAGCGCGTTCGACAAATCATAGTGCTCAGAAATATTACGCTGGCTGCCGGTATGGGTATTGCGGCGTTTCTGGTGCCACCAGCGCAGCAACCACTGGCCAATCTTTGCCAAACCGCCTTCCATACGGTCCAAAATATCGCGATTTCGCACGAAGATTCGTACCAATGCGACTACATCGTCAACCACCCAATGCCCGTCCATAAAACTTTCCGCTACGCCGACGCTGCCGTTGGTAGCGACTGACGTCCACATCTGCGGATTTAGTATTCGAATATGGGCGCGGAGCACATCGTTACCAGCGCCGTCGCCAAAACTCATCGTTTCTGGGCCTTCGCTGATGCTTAGAACGCATTCCTGTACTAAAACCAGTTTTTTGCATAATGCGCGCTTTAATGCACTTTGCGATGCGACCTTAAGCTCGCAGCGCGCAGCGGCAAACTCGCTGCCAGGCAAATCAAAAGGTTTGGCTAAACTAGATTCATTCATGGTTGGCATTTAAAAATGGGATAAGCGAACGGTTGAGGGAGCTTTCACTTTTAGATCACGCGAACGTTTTTCGGAACGCGCTTTGGATTTGGGAAACGTGCCGACGATTTATAAACAAGTGCTGCCTGCTACGACAAACTTGTAACAGGATTTACGGCAATTTTGGGTGATCATTATTCAGGTCATCAAAAGTCTATTTACTTATAATTGCGGGTGATCAAAAAAGGGATTTTTTTTCCAACGTATCAACAGCGCATGCCAATAAATTTTTATAAGCACGCCCAAAGTGATGAAAGGGAAACGCAACAGCGCGCTGGCTAGATTCACTCCCGTCATTTCTTTACGCCCTAAAACTAGGGTGGTGTCAAATTGCCGTAGCGCTTTGACCGTCGCATCTTTGGCGGGGGCAAGCACGTCCATATGTACGCGTAAATCCGCTTCTGGCTTTTGAAAGCGCCAGTCATACCCCAAACCCATCGGTAAAAAAGGCGATACGTGAAACTTCTTATCGAACTCCCAGCGCCAAACGCTGCCGTGCTTGGCGGCAGTACTTACCGGCAAAACATAAGCGTAGCGCTCGCGCCAGGGCGTGTTAGTGATCTCAGCGACGATGCTATGCAAGGTTTCACCATCAGCGGCAAAACAATAGTAAAAACACACCGGATTAAAACTTAGGCCGAAATAACGCAAATGCGCCAGTAAGCGTACCGGTCCATTCGGACGCTCGCCGGTGGCCGCTTCAACTCGATCTTGTACCGCAGTCTTAAGGGGTAGGTTTATTGGACCTAAAAAATCCGCGCGCCGATATTCAACCAGATTCCGTCTGTTGCTCGACCAAAACCACCGCCCGCGATAGACGTGATCAAGTTCGTCCAGATCTAAATAACTCATATAGATCGAGTATTTGAAACGGTGCGGTACCGGGAAATACCGGCGGTGGCGAATCGTACCAACATAAATGCAGGAATTTAATCTGCCTGAACCCGGCTTGCCGGCACCTGTTAACACACGCTATTCCCATCCGGAATCAAGCAGATCGGCAACCTCAACTGCTGAACGCATACCGTCTTCATGAAAACCGAAACCCCAGTACGCGCCGCAATAAAAGCTGCGGCCCAAGGTGTTGTACGTATTTGGAATACTTGGATTGACACCGTTAATGTCAGCGCGGCGTTTTTGCGCCTGCACGGTTTCATGCGTATAAATTGGGTGCTGATAGCGTAGACGCTTCAATATTTTTGCCGGATCAATACGGTCATTGCAGTTCAAACTGACCAAAAATTCGACCGGCGCGTCGATGCTCTGCAACAAATTCATCCAATAGGTCACCGTACATTTCTCTGCTGTATCGCGGTTTCCGGAATTTTGCCCGGAGTTTTTATCGCCAGCGATGTGCGCATTCCAAGCCGCCCATGCTTTGCGGCGCCCAGGCATGATCGAGATGTCGGTGTGCAGCAACACCTCATTGGACTGGAAACGCAGCGCACCCAACACCGCCTGTTCCGCCTCGGACGGTTGCGCCAGCATTCTCAGCGCCTGATCACTGTGGCAGGCAAACACCACGTGATCGAATCGCTCGGCACTTTGATTGAACTCAATGCTTACCCCGGTGGCGTCACGCTGCACCTTGTGCACCGCACAATTTAAGCGCACTGGCTGCTTTAATTTTGCCAACAACGCGCGGGTGTAGCTTTGCGATCCACCTTTAACCACACGCCACTGTGGACGGGTGCTATCGGTGTTAAGCATGTGGTGATTGGCCATAAACTGCGCCAAATACTTAGCGGGGAATGCCTCAATGCCAATCCCAGGAGAAGACCAAAGCGCGGAAGCTATCGGAATCAAATGGTCTTGAGCAAATATTTCACTATAACCCTCCGATTTGAGATATTCACCCACCGTTGGTCCAGGATCCGCCATTGCCAATAAAGGATGTGGAGTTCGATAAAAGCGTTTCAAATCCCGAATCAACCGCCAAAAACGTGGGCTCAGTAAATTACTTCGCTGTGCGAAAAGCTGATCAATAGTTGTGGCGTTATATTCCAAGCCACTGCGTTCGTTCTTCACGCCAAAACCCATCAGCGTAGGCTGATCCGCTACACCCAGCTGAGTCAACAAACGCACAAAATGCGGGTAATGATTCGGGTTGAAAACGATAAAGCCGGTGTCCACCTGATAGCTCTGGCCACCCACCGCAATACTATGGGTATGGGTATGACCACCGGCGTAGTCATTTGCTTCAAATACCGAGATCTCGTGGCGGCGCTGTAACAGGTAAGCGCAGCCCAGCCCGGAAATGCCGCTACCAACAACCGCTATTTTTGCCATTGAGTGTTAATGTGCGTGTAAATGGGCGTCGGAAATCGCCTGCCTAGCGTCGCCTTAATTTGAAGGCGACGTTGATGGTTTGGGCAATTTCGACTTCTCACGCGCAGCGATATGTGCGTTTTTAAAATTCTCGGGAACCGTTTTCAAATCCCAGATCAGTCCCATCCAGCTCAGCATTTTAAGGCCATAGAAGGTTAGGTCGTACTCCCACCAGAAAAACCCTTGGCGCACTGAGCCTGGAAAATGGTGATGATTGTTATGCCAGCCTTCGCCTAACGTAATAATGGCAAGAAACCAATTGTTGCGGGAATCATCGTTGGTTTTATAACGTCGCGTGCCCCATACATGGGAAAGGGAATTGATCGTGACTGTGCCGTGAAACAACACCACAGTGGACACAAAAAACCCCCAAATCAACATTTGTGGGCCGCTGGTGCCAAGGCTTGGTGCAAATTTTTCCAGGAAAATCCCTAAACCCATCATAAAGCCGCCAAGTACGAATGGCATGATTAGATCGAATCGGTCAAGTAGCTTCAGCTCAGGAAATTTCACCAAATCGGGGATTTGACTTTCGTTGGTACGAAATGCGCTTTTACCCATGATCCAACCCATGTGGCTCCACCAAAATCCGTGTTGCACGGGCGAATGAAAATCTTCCGGCTGATCCGATGTTTTGTGATGATGCCGGTGGTTTGCGGCCCACCAAAGCGGCCCGCGCTGGGCGCTAGAAGCACCCCAAAGGCCCATAACGAACTGAAAAGTCCGTGAAGTTTTAAAACTCTTGTGTGAAAAGTAGCGGTGGTAAAACCCGGTAATCGCGAACATTCGCAGCACATAAAAAAGCACAGCCACGCCGAACGCTACCCAACTGAATCCAACAAAGTAAACACCTAAACACATCAGGTGCACGCCAATAAATGGCAACGTTCGGATTAGATCGATCTTGTCCTCTTTAATCGACACCGGCACTTCTTCAACGGCAGTATCAACCCAGCGTTTGAGTGCAACGCTCAAACTGCGCCGAACTGAACGAGTTTTGTCGACTGTATTACTGAGGCTTTGTTTGGAATTTGTAGACAGCTGAGCCATGCTGACGCCGATCTGCGTTTTAGCTATTGCCGCGCGATCACAAGCACTAGTAAAGGACTCGCCAACCATTTCTCTGGCTTGCGAAACTCCCTTTTCTACGGAATGTACCGCATCCTCCACGGCCTGCTGAACTTGCGCAAGCACCTGTTCCGGTGAGGGTACTGTTGAATTTGATGTAATAGGATTGCTTGACATTAGTTTTCGCCTTGCTCGCGCGGCTCAATTTCTATGCTGGTTTTTACCGAATTGGAGATGAAGCAGGCGCGATGCGCACGCTCATGCAACATCGCAAGCTGTTCACTATCAGGTACGCCTGCGTCTGATTCAGCGCGAAATTGCACCAGCGGGCGCAAAACGACGCGCGTCATACACACTTTGCCTTCGAGATTTTTGTCCAAATAACCACTGGCGTCATCGCTGTAGCTTTCAACGGTAAAACCCCTAACCGCGCAAAGCGCCAAAAAGGTCAACATATGACAAGAGGACAGCGACGCGGTAAATGCCGCCTCGGGATCCAAGTTCGCCGGGTTGCCGCCGTAAGATGCGGCTGCTGAGCCCTCGATTCTGCGACCATTGGGAAATTCTATCCAATGATCACGACTATATTCTTTTTGCAGAAAATTGCCGCCAGTGTAAGTCCAGCGTATAGAAGCGAAGTGCTCTGACATGGTTTTTAGGATTGCGTTAAGGTAAAACTTTGAGCCGCTTTCCGACCCGCACGAACGCGCCAACCGCGCGCTCAAGTTGCGAAATCGAGTGGGCCGCCGAGATCTGCACGCGAATGCGAGCTTGTCCTTTGGCGACAACGGGAAAGAAAAAGCCGATGACATAAATCCCTTCTTTTAGAAGCTCGGCCGCAAACTGCTGCGCGAGTTTGGCGTCATACAGCATCACCGGCGTGATTGGATGCACCCCCGGTTTGAGATCAAAGCCTGCCGCAGCCATAGCGGCACGAAAATATGCGGTGTTTTCGGTAATGCGTTGCCGTGCTTGCGCGCCGTATTCGCCATCGCTCAGCAGTTCGAACACTTTCAGGCTCGCTGCAACCACGGCAGGCGGTAAAGAATTCGAAAACAGATACGGGCGAGAACGTTGCCTTAGCATATCGATCACATTTTTCCGACCGGTAGTGAACCCACCCAAGGCGCCACCCAATGCTTTGCCCAGGGTACCTGTGAAAATGTCAATTTGATCGTGAACGCCATGAAATTCAGCGCTTCCGCGCCCGGTAGGCCCCAAAAAACCGGTAGCGTGGCATTCATCAATATGCACCAGCGCATCATATTTTTTCGCCAGGCGCGTAATTTGATCCAGCGGCGCAATGGAGCCGTCCATGCTGAATGAACCGTCGGTGGTAATAAGCCTAGTTCGACTGCCTTTTGCCGCAATCAACTGGGTTTCTAGATCTGCCATGTCGCAATTGGCGTAGCGAAATCGCTGCGCTTTGCACAGGCGCACACCATCAATAATCGAAGCGTGGTTCAAAGCATCCGAAATAACGGCATCTTGCTCGTTCAATAGGGGCTCGTAGAGACCGCCATTGGCATCAAAACAAGCGGCGTACAAAATCGTGTCTTCGGTACCGAAATAATCCGCAATCGTCTTTTCGAGCCGTTGATGTAAGTCCTGGGTGCCACAGATAAATCGTACTGAAGCCATGCCGAAACCATGGCTATCAAGCGCCTGCTTTGCTGCCTGGATGAGCTCGACGTTGTCACTGAGACCGAGATAATTATTCGCACAAAAATTTAATACCTGGGTGCCGTCCGCGAGAATAATTTCGGTCGATTGGCTCGAAACAATGATCCGCTCACGTTTGAACAAACCAGCCACTTCTATTTCGGCAAGTTCCGTGTCAATACGATCAAAAAAATTCATTGTCTAAACTCAGTCATAGCTTTAGTTTATCACGACAGGATCAGTGAAAAAAAAGCGGCGCCCGAAGACGCCGCTCGCAATTGGGGGGCACCTGAAAACTATTCGGTGGGCACGTAAACATTCGTCTCAAATTGCGCCTCTGGCGTACCTGCTGGGCTCAGATACTCAGCATACGTGTGGCGACCACTTTCAAATGCTGCTAAGCGGACATCATGAACTGCAGCATAGGCCAAAATTTTGTCTTTGGTTTGTCCTGGCAAATGCCAGTTGTCGCGAATACCTAAATGTTTCGCTACC
>JAYTAO010000440.1:0-3186 GCA_043737435.1 Rhodanobacteraceae bacterium
ACCACAAGCGCGTAAGCCCTCTGACGCCGCTGCCGCAACTGCGCTTTAAATGCATGTTTTAATCGCAGGTGCCGGAGATTTAGGCGCACGTGTCGCGCATGTGCTGCGCGCGCAGGGAATATTAGTTACCGCGATGTCACGCTCAGGCGGCGAAGGCCGCATCAAAGCGGATCTGTCTAGTGCGGCCGATATCGCACCGCTGCTTCGGCGTGCGGAGATTATTATTTTCACCGCAGCCCCCGGCGATCGTAGCGAACAAGCCTATCGCGCGCTTTTTATTGATGGCCTGCAAAACATCCTGCGCACGCGCGGCGCGCAGCCGCTGTTGTTTTGTTCAAGCACGGCGGTGTACGGCGAAAACAAGGGCGCTTGGGTCGATGAGTCTACAGCAACTGTGCCTAGCGCCTTTAACGGCCGCGTCTTAGTTGAGGCAGAAAATTTATTACGTCCAGGCGATGTCTCGTTGCGCCTAGGCGGAATTTATGGGCCGCGCTTTTCGGCAGCAGCGGGCGCAAACTTAGTGCGCGATTTTGCGCGTCGCCAAGCCCTATCTGGGGTGGCACCATTAGCGCAGCATTGGACTAACCGCATTCATTTGGCGGATGCCGCAAGTGCCATCGCGTTCGTACTGCAACTAAAAAACTCACCAGCGAAATTGAATTTGGTGGATAACGAACCGTGCACTCAGCAAGCACTGTACGACTCTGCGCGTATCGCCGCTGGCCTTGCGCCCGTGCCGCCCGTGGACGCCCCGGTCAGTGGCAAACGGGTCGCCAACACCCGCCTGCGCCAGTTAGGCTTTAGCTGCCTATATCCTAGCTATCGCGAAGGTTATGCCTGCTTACCGAGTGCGTAAAGATACTTCTATGCGCTTGGTAAATAGACTGGCGCTCGCCTTGGTGCTTGCAGTCGCGGGATGTTCTAATGCGCCCACACACGACAGTTCTAACGCTAGCCGATACTCAGAACCGAGCGTGGAACGCCCGCTTCTCGATCCGAACGTAGGCTCTGCAAACGCGGTTGCTTTTCGCGCTTTGAGCTTGGTGGGCACGCCTTATGTCTATGGTGGCGAATCGCCGCAGGCGGGCTTTGATTGTTCCGGCTTTGTGCGATTCATTTATCGGGACGCGCTGGGTGTGCTGCTGGCTCGCACCGCGCAGGCACAATCAGAGCTAGGCGGGTTGCTGCGTCGCCGCGAAAATTTACGGCTGGGCGATTTGGTATTTTTTTACGACGGCAACGCGATCTTCCATGTTGGCCTGTATGTCGGTGAAGGCCGTTTCGTACACGCGCCACGAACCGGAAAAAACGTCCAGTTATCTAGCTTAAGCAGCGGCTATTGGGCCGAGCATTTTGCCCATGCGCGGCGCTTGCTGTGAACGTTTTGCCAGGACAGGATCTGACAAATCATTTTCCCGAGTATTCAGTCACCATAGTTTGCGTTGGCACCGACGGATTTCGCTCACGCTGCACTTGACATTTAAAGCAGCGCAGGGCTTGCGGCTCCGCTTGCAGTCGCGTCAGCGGAATTTCAACGCCGCAATTAGCGCAAACTCCATAATCTTGACTGTCGACGCGCGAAAGCGCCTGGTTGATATCGTTCAATTCTAATTGCTCAATTTCAGAAAGCTTTGCGTCCACTTCGTGCGCACCATCGCGCTGCAAAGCGTCATCGTCATCGGGTGTCCGGGTCTGCTGATCCAAGGCATTTAGTTGCTGCATGATTTCATCATGTTGATTTTGCAGTTTGCTCGCGAGCGCGCCGCGCTGACTTTCGCTAAGCTTTGGCGGAGCTGCTTGGCGGCGTTTAGCGTTGCCACTATGAAGACTGTTGGACATGTCGATTTCCTAGTTTAAAGTTTTGCCTGCGGAACCCAGCTTGGTCAAAGCAAGCTTGGAAATAATTTAGCTCGTTAGTAATTGCTACCGCCAAAGCCGCGTCCCACGTCCGCGCTGTGCCGCTGCCGATTCGAGCGCGCGTACAGCACTGCGGGCGTGTTCGACAATTCATTCGTTGAAATCAATGCGGGGTTGGGCCTAGGAAAATGCTTGATCAAGTGCTGAGTGATTGCTTCGATTCCACTTATCACGCCGTTTTCAAAGTTACCCTGCTCAAACGCAACTTCCATCATTCGACAAATGACGCTCCAGGCTTCACCGTCAATTTTGGCGTGTGCGGCACGATCACATACGATCTCTACAACACGATCAGCTAACAGCAAATAGATCAACACGCCGTCATTTGCTTCCGTGTCCCACACGCGAAGTTTAGAAAAAACATCGACGGCCCGCGCATGCGCGGACTGCCCGCGCAATAGAGAGCTGGAGTCCAACGCGCTTTCCACGGCGAAACGAATTTCCGCGGTGTGTTGTGCTTCGCTAACGGTAATAGCGCGTTCAATGCGGCCCAGTGTGTCGCTAGAAAAGGCGCGACGCAGCCGCCAGCTTGGCAAAAACAAATGTTTAATAACGCGGGCGATGTCCATCACCACCGCCCCGACGCGCCGCCGCCACCAAAACTACCGCCGCCACCGCTGAATCCGCCGCCAAAACTGCCGCCCGATCTAGTTGAAGTGCCGCCAAAACCACCGCCCCCGACTAGGCCACCAACGCCGCCGCCAAACAGGGTCACCAACAGCGCAATCGCGCCGGCGATAATCGCCATGATTAGGGTGCCGATGACAAACCAAGCCACCAGTGCCACCACGCCACCGGTAACCAGCGCGCCCAGCATACGGCCCAGCAAAGAACGCAATACGCCGCCAATGACCAACGCCAACATGAAAATAATGGGCACATATTGCCCAAGCGCGGGCGCGTTGCTGTCGCTACGGCTGCTTACCGGCGGTAGCGGTTCGCCTTGCGCAATGCGGATCATTTGCTCGATGCCCCGATTGATACCGGCATAGTAATTTTCCTTACGAAATTCCGGTGTGATGTATTGCTCAATGATGCGTTTAGCAGTAGCGTCATTAAGCGCACCCTCCAGGCCATAACCGACTTCAATACGCACTGCGCGATCCTCTTTTGCAATCAGCAAAATCGCGCCGTCATCAATTTTTTTACGCCCGAGTTGCCAACGCTCTGCAACCCGAAGTGCAGTTTGCTCAATGCTTTCCGGTGCGGTGCTGGCGACGACAAGTACCGCGATTTGGGTGCCCTTCTCGGCTTCAAACTGCGCCAATA
>JAYTAO010000441.1:0-3183 GCA_043737435.1 Rhodanobacteraceae bacterium
CTGGTCAGCATGATCGCCAAGGTACCGGCATGGTTTGGGTGCGCCGCAACAAAATCGCGCAACGCGCAAGTTGCCGCCGCAACACCCGCTTTCATGTCCGCTGCACCGCGCCCATAGAGCATGCCATCGCGAATCACCGGCGCAAACGGATCGGATTGCCATTGCGCCAGTGGCCCTGTCGGAACCACGTCGGTATGCCCAACAAGCGCAAATACTGGCGCACCTTGACCATGGCTTGCCCACAAATTGCGGGTTTCGGCAAACTGCAGGTCATGGATGGCAAAGCCCAGCGGCGCAAGTTCGGCGGCGACTAAATCCTGACAACCTGCATCCTCTGGCGTCACCGAGCGGCAACGGATCAGCGCTTCGGTTAGTGCAAGCGCAGTGCGCGTGGCGCCAGCTGTATTTGCATTATGAGCTGACCTCAAACTAGTTATTTCCGGGGCTAGACGCGCTCATGCCTGCAGAGGCCACTTTGGTGCCGACATTTTTAACCGCAAAATTGCGCGCAATGGGTTTCGCTAAACTTGCGGCTAAGGCAGTGACCATCGCGCTAAATGTTTTTGGTGCCGCTAGCGCTGCAGGCGGAAGGTTCGTGCTTAACGCCGCTACCGTGGATGTGCTGGCGGCCGAAATGCCGGCAACCGGAGGCTTTAATGCGGCGGCCGCCGCAATCGAGGCGGCTGGATTCGTCGCAGCATTTGTCGCGGCAATAGCCACGGGCAAAGCCGACTTCACCTCTCTTGCGGCGATATCAACGCGATAGCGCTGATAAAGCTGGCCCACGCGCTGCACATAGACTTGCGTTTCCGCAAACGGCGGCACGCCGGCATATTTTAGAACATTGTTTTCACCCGCGTTATAGGCGGCGCTTGCCAATCGTACATCGCCGTCAAACATGTCCAACAAAAACCGCAAATACGCAACACCGCCGTTGATATTTTGTTGCGCGTCGTAGGAATCACTGACGCCGTATTGCGCCGCAGTACCCGGCATTAACTGCATTAAACCTTGCGCCCCCGCCTTGCTTAGCGCGTAAGGGTTATAAGCACTTTCCGCTTGAATAATGGCGCGCACCAAGGCTTCATCGACCGGGTTTTTTGCAATCGCTACTTTGATGTGCGGGCCAAAGTCCGTCGTTTTCAGCTGCACATGGCTAAAGTCCACCTTGCTAGTGGGGTCACACGCCGGGCAATACACCATCACAATTTGCGGTGTTACGCCACGGGGCAAGACGTTGGTGTAGTTGATTACGCCTTTGCGGTCACGGAATTTGTAAATAGCGGCGGCAAAGGCCGGGCTCGTAATCGCAAGCGTGAGCAAGGATGCGAGGGAATAAATCAGGAAACGCTGAAATTGATGGCTCATAATGGACAACCTTAAGGCAACTTCTGGCGAAATGAGGATAAGTGTCTGAAATAAAGACACATTTGGGAAGTGCAGGTTCCCCGCATTTGCCCTGTTTTGAATAAAAATTGACGCTATATCGCGAAAACTTGGCAGAAATTACGCTTGATTACCGTTCCAGTTACCAAATTCATCGGCGTTAACAGCCCGCAGGCACAAGCCCAAGCAGTGCAAACCCTGCTTGCAAGCTTGGCGAACTCGCTGGCGCAGTGGCGTCAACACCCGCGCGCGCAACGCACCGCGCTTGCATTTTCTGGCGGTCTGGATTCAACAGTGCTGCTGCATGCCTTAGCCCAGCTTGCAAAGCGCGGTACTGAAGCGGGCGACATACCAAGCTGCACGCTCGAAGCCATCCATGTCGATCACGGTCTGCACCCGGACAGCGCGCGGTGGGCCGCACACTGCCTGCAATTTGCTCAGCAACTTGGGGTTTCAGCGACGCATTTGACGGTTGCTGTAGAAAATGTCGGACTAGGTCTAGAAGACGCTGCGCGCCGGGCGCGCTATCAAGCCATCGCCGAGTACACCGGGCCGAACGTTTTATTGCTCACCGCTCAGCACCAAGCAGATCAGGCCGAAACAGTGCTAATGAAGATCCTCAGCGGTGCCGGGACCCGCGGTGCGGTAGGTATGCAAGACTTTAGTGAGCGCGCGGGATTCCTGCTGGCGCGCCCGCTTTTGGGCGTATCAAAAGCGCAGATCATTGAGTATGCAACACATCATGGCTTGAGCTGGCTTGAAGACCCGAGCAATCAAAGCCCGCAATTTCGGCGCAATCGCATCCGCCAGCTTATGCCGGAACTACGCGCGATTTATCCGGATGCCGAGTTGACTTTAAGCCAATATGCCGAACAGGCGCGTGCGGATCGGGAATTGCTAGAGCTGCAGGCCAAACAGGCGCTGGCGCGTTGCCAAAGTTTGGATCCGGCCGTGTTGCGGCTTGATGCTTGGCATTTAGAAACCCCAGCGCTGCGAGCCTGGATTGCGCGCGCGTGGCTAGCCGCGCAGGGGGTGCACAACCCCGCTTTAGTGCGTGCAAGCTTGGCGCTGGCAAACTCGGCAAGTGCGTATGGCGAAGTCAAAACTAGGCAAAAAAGCGCAGCCTATGCCCGGTCTGCACCTGGAAACGACTACGTAAGACGTTTCGATAATTGCCTGTATTACGCCGCTGGCACCGCAACTGCGCGCATCGCTCCCACGCTTTGGCAGGCACACAATCCACTAATGTTGGGAAACTTAGGCTCGTTACAGTTCGATACAAGCTCCCCAGCCATTTCCCAAAGCCGCTGGATTGTTAGCCAGCGACTAGGCGGCGAGCGTATCCAGTTGCCCGCCAGAATAAAGCAGGGCAAGCCCTATCGGCATGCACTGAAAGACATTCTGCAGCAGCAACGGGTGCCGCCGTGGCGGCGTAACCAGCTAATTTTATTGGCATTTGCCGACACCGGTGAACTCGCTTGTGTGCTCGGCCACTGTGCTAGCGCGCGCTTCCAAGATTGGCTAGAAACGCACGCAACTCGGTTGGTTCATAACAACTAGACTGCCTAACGAAATTCCGCTATCGTTAGCTACATTATAAAACTGCGAAAGCTGTCATGAGCAAAATCGTACGCGAAAGCATAGTCAAGGAAAAAACTGCCAGCGTAGATCAGTTTGAATCATCGCTGACAGAGTTGGAAACGCTGATCGCTAAGATGGAGCATGGTGGGCTTTCCTTAGACGAAAGCGTACATAGTTTCGAGCGCGGCGTGGCGCTGTATGAAACCTGCAAAGCTG
>JAYTAO010000442.1:0-7828 GCA_043737435.1 Rhodanobacteraceae bacterium
CTATCGCAGCCCGGTTTAGAAGCGCAGGTTCAAGCGGCTCTTGAAAGCGGCGTAAGCGCTGGCGATTTTGCGCTGGCGATCATGACCGCTCAGTCTGAAAAAAACCCCGCAATTAACGCGCATACCATTTACGAAAACCGAATAAACCAAAGGGCTAAGACACAATGAACACGTTTTTAAATTCAATCAAAGCCCGGGCAGAACAGGCACAGGCAACCCTAGCAACTGCCGACAAGCTGGCACTTCTGGAACTTGCTGTTGATGACACCAAGGTGGAGTTTGACCGGTATGCGCGCGGCCCGCTAAATAACCAACAAAAAAGCGACACACATGCGGCATGGACTGCAGCGAATCACGCCGTTGAACGCTTTCGTCGTTCGATTGCTGACGCTCAAAATGTCTTGGCGAGCTGCACCCCGATACTAAATGCCGACGCCGATCTAGCGACCGCACACGGTGCCTACGCTGAGGCGCGCCAAGTCACCAATGCATCGCTTGCCGAGATAACCAACCTGCATAAATTGATCTTTGAACTAAATGGTGAGATTGCCGACCTCAGCGCCAAGGCTAAGGCGGCGTTAGCGGCGCACGGTCAAACCTCAGCAGCGGCACGCCTAACCGGGCAGCAGGCACCACCTACACCCAAACTCATCACGACGCTAAGCGCCGATCTTGAGAGTAGGCAGGCAACCTTAGAAAGCGCCGAGGCTATGCTGGCGAGCGCTGAGAAGCGGTGCGACCGAGCCAGCAAAAGCGCTGAACAATTCCGTCAACAATGGCAGGACGCACGCGGGCAAGTTGCCACCATTGAATATCACGATGCGCTCGCCAGCATTACGCCACAGCTTTCAATATACCTAGCAGCCATTGGTGGGTATCAAATTGAATTCACGCCTGAGCCTGAAGCAATGCAGGCGGCACACGATCTGATTAATGCGGAGCTTGAGCAAGTGAACTAGGAGCGGGTGCCTAGCGGGCCAAGCGTGAGACAGTGTGCCGACCCAATCAACATCACGCAGTGCATGGCGCTTTACTACTTTCAAGGCGTTGAATGCATACCGAACCCGGCCTAGTGCCGGGTTTTGTGTTTGTAAGATCAGAGCGCGGGCCAACATCACGGGGACCCTGGCGCATTGCCTACGATTTAGTTACCACGGCGACGCGGTATTTCGACAGTTTTCGGGCCTCTAAGGGCGCAGCAGCAGGTCGCCAAATCGACTAATTCGAACAACCCCAAATTATTTAATCAGCACCATAACTTTGGGGTGCTAACCCCGTTTTTCACGATTAGCTGGCAGTATTGCAACGTGACCAGTTGCAAAAGCGAATATAAGATGTTTCCATTATGTAACTATTTTTCAGTTACTATGTTTAGCTACGTGGGTTGACCTACTATGTCAAAACATACGAAAGTGCTGGAAAGATTGTGCGCAATACCGCCACCGTCAAACATAAAATGGAATGAACTGAAGGCCCTTTTGGAGCACCTTGGTTTCACGCTGATGACCGGGGCGGGGTCGCGAAGGAAGTTCAAGCATGAAGGAAAACGCGCCCTGTTTACTTGTCACCAGCCTCACCCATCCCCAAATGTTGATAAAGGCTGCATCGCCAACCTTGTTGAGCATCTAAAAGATAATGGATTTATTTAGAGGAAAAAATGGAAACCATTAAGTACAAGGACTACGAAGGTACGGCTGAGATAGATATGGATCGGCAGGTTTGTCGTGGGAAACTCTTGTTCATTAAAGACCTGGTTATTTATGAAGCCGCATCACCGTCACAGCTGCAAGCGGAATTTGAGGCTGCAGTTGATGACTACATTAAAACTTGTGCAGAACTTGGATGGGAGCCACAAAAACCGCTAAAAGGGCAGTTCAACGTTCGCATACCTCCAGCTTTGCACAAGGACTGCGCGCTTCGTGCGGTTAAAGATAGTTGCTCGCTAAATGACGTTGTGGTTCGGGCCTTGCAAGCATTTACCTGCGGCAGTGTCGTCAACAATACCGTGCAGGTTACGTTGCATACGTCGGAGCCCATAAAGACGATAGCTACAGCGTCAACTGAAACAGAGTTTAGATATGTCCACTAATAATAAGTCTGCCCCTCCGGCAGAGGGTTGCCTATTAACTCTGCGTGACCTTGCAGGTGCACTAATTAAACACTACGGCCTTCATGAAGGCTATTTTGAACTGATGGTTGAATTTCAAGTAGGCACGGGTGGTATTGGCCCAGAAGATGCGCGCGTGCCGGGAGCGATGATTGGACTCCATCGCGTTGGGTTGAAGCCGACAACGGAAACGGGTAGCCCAACCGCTATCGATGCCGCCGAAGTCAATCCAAGGAAAGCTAAGAAGTTAAAGTCTTCAACATAATTGGAGTTTTTAGCCGCCCCTCCGCATTGGGGCTTTGGTCTGCGACGTGCCAAATCAAAAAAACTTTCGCTGCGAGTGCGCCGGCTGGCACCTGTGTTCAATTAGCCCGGTTCAACACGGTGCGAACGGGTGCGCCAGCACTGCGCCCAGTTTGATGGATCACACTTCACCATGTGGTAAAAAAAGCTAGCAGAATCAAACCAGTTAACAGACTGCTGCTGCGCCCCTAGGAGCCCGAAAACTGTCATTTGCCGGGCATGCGATGCGTAAACACCGGCCCGCACGCCCGCCGATGATCCGACCGGGCGCGATGGTGGCGAACACGGAATTGTTTGCTGCGAATGGTGCGGGTGCTGCGTGCCTAGTCGACGCCCTACCCCAGCCCGGTAACCCCGGTAACCTGAGTAACTCAGCCGGGGTTACCTAAAAAAGCCCGTCACTAAAGGCTGTAACCCTGGTAACCCCGGTAACCCCTGACAAAATCTAGGCCATGCGCCGCAAGACGCGCCTAGCGCTATCATGAGCTCAATTAATAGTCGGAAGGGGGCGATATGCCAAGCTATGTGGTGCAGGGAACCAACACCAGAACCGGCAGAAAGAAGAAGCTGATCATTTCCGCGAAATTTGAAGCCGAAGCGCGTCTAAAAGCTGACGAAGCTGGAATGATCGAATATTCAATCGGGCAACAGGCCGAGCCGCCAGCGACAGAAAGGCAAATTGCGTACGCAACGTCGCTCGGATTGTTGATCCCGGAAATGCCAACGCTCGAACAGCTTAGCGATCTGATATCGAGTAAGGTGGACAACGACAGGCGCGCAGAACCGCGCCACAGAGCGTTTGCACAGTATTTTGAAATTGAGATCACTGATTTTATTGGTAAAAAGGCCCTCTTTAATAGAATCAAGGCAACTCTTGGAGAGCCGGGCCGCGAAAGGGAACTCGTTGCTTGGTTTACATTTAGAATAAGCAGGTCAATTTTTAAGGGGCGCCCCGACGCCCCAATAGATTCGCCCGCTCACCCCATCATTGTCGGGATCGCTGACGAACTGCACGAAAACCAGGCGCTTTTGAAGTCCATTCGAAGGTATACCGGTGAATCGTTAATTTGGTTTGGTGAGTTCAAAGCACCTGACGGCATCGTGTTCACAGGTGCAAGTTGCGCAACCATCGCTTATGACGAATGTAATTCACGACTTACCAAAGCTCTCGGAATCAAAGATTCCAAAAGTTTCGCAAAACCCGTTACAGCGATGAATGCGCCAAAGTCCGAAATTATAAAACCCACAAAAGTCGGGTGCCTTCCTGTTTTCTTGATTGGTTTTGGATTCAGCTTTTTTGCGTTCAGTGCGTTTCTTTATCTCGCGAACACAATGACATCCTAGTTCACTGTTGGTGCTAAACCCGCATCTTCAGAAAATCAAACAAACGCGGCATAGGACGCAGCAGCAGGCCGGGCGAAAACGCAAGGTACTTCCGGCGCTTTGAATTCGCCGGGCACGGTGCTAAATCCGCAGCTTCTGAAAATTTTCTGATTTTCCCTTAGGTAGCAGCAGCAGGTCATGCAAAAAATGATGGCTCACAAAGGCTCAGTTTGATTCAAATATCACCCTAAAACAGCGCTTTAAGCCATGCTGGCATTGATTCTACGTAAAAAAGTGGTGGGTGGTTGCTAGGCAAAATCCAGAAAATTTTCAGAAGCTGCGGACTCGGCCCCGTATATCCGATTTCAAACCGCCAGAGGTACCTTGACGTTTGCGCAGAGCTCTGCACCGGTGCAGAGCTTCTGTCTCCATTACTTCGCCACTCATTTGCACGCGACAATCGCCCCGGCCGCGCGCTACTCTGGATTCAGCACCGTGCTCCGGATGTTCGCCCGCCGTGTTGCCCAATTGATTCGGCAACTCGGCAACGTTGCCGAATTCTTTTTGTCGCCTGCCTGCACCTGACCGCCACACATTGCGGTAGCTCGGTAACGTTACCGAGCTTGTCATGCGCTGATCGCTCGCCATTGATCCCCGCTCTTGTTGCCCCCATGCACAAACACAAAACCCGACACTGAGGTCGGGTTCTGTTTTTTCTTAGGTTACCGGGTTTACCGGGGTTACAGGCTGTAGCGGCGGGCAAAATCCGGTAACCCCGAACGAAACACCGGATGTTACCGGGGTTACCGGGTCAGGCGATGCTGAAAACCAGAAACGCCAGCGAAGCCTACCGGGCGAGCTATGTCGCGGGCGCAATGGCTCCGGCTCCGGCAACGGTGAACCGCAAAGCGCACGACCTGCTGGCGAACGGCAAGATCGCGGCAAGATTGGCTGAACTACGCGCGCGATGGCTGAGCTTGCGCAAGTAAGAGCGGCGCTGAAAGACTTTTACACGGGAGCGCTTGGCGCTGGGCAATATGGCGCGGCAGAAGTTGCACGCGGCAAGGCCCTAAGCGCCTTCGGTCCACTGGCGTGAACTGTTAGGGCGCAATTCGGTACAGCCGCTCGCCCGTTACGGCAATCTCGAAAGTGCCCTCGTCTACCCAGTTCAGATCCCGACGATCACTTAGACGGAAGGACGAAAGACCTTGCAGCGAGCCTGGACCGTCAAGCCCGCGTGTGTTGATGCGAGATGTTACTTCGACTGCATTGAACCGCTGTCCTGCGCTGCTGAACAGAACGAAGTTGGTTTGAGATGGCACGGAACCCTCCAAATGCTGCCTAATAGGCAATTCGACCCCGAAAAAGGGTGCAAGATCGCCATAATTTCAGCAATCTGAGCGCTTTTCAAGCGTTTTCAGCATTTCTAGCTTTTTGCGAAACCCCCTAAGTTTTGGGCACACTCGGATTTGAAACTTTTTCCGGTTTATAGTGGCGCGAATCTACATCTTTCGACACCAAACCACAATTAGACTTTGGTAAGTTCTTTTCAGTAGCATTAATTTCGATGATTGTTTCCACGGCCGCTACTGCACATGGGGGTGGACTTAACGCCGATGGATGCCACACGAACCGCAAAAAAGGCGACTATCACTGTCACGGATCGCCTCGAACACCAGCGCCTGCGGTAACACCGCCATCCACTGCCACCTATTATGCGAATTGTGCGGCGGCCAGAGCGGCGGGGGCTGCACCTGGCGCGGCAATCTTTTTTCTTGAAAATTGCATCATGCGCGCATCACGCCTGCGCGGCTGGTTTTGCGCACCAGTATCGGCAGTTGAACGCGGACTACGCAGCAGCAGGCCCGGCAAAACGTCAAGGCAGTCGCCAGCGTCAAAACGGGATCGACTCCATAAAGCAGCAAGTGGCACCAGTCCAAAAGCCGTATATACGTCTGTATATTTTGCGATTAAAATAACAAAGAGCTTGTAAGCACGGGCTTTAATCGTAACCTTTGGTGCTGGCTTCGGGCACCACCTCAGCAATCAAATTGACCGCAATAGCCGGTATGCAGCTCAAATAGTCGTAAAAAAACCCGCGAAAGGCGGGTTTTTTTGTGGGTGCACTTTCATCATATTTACCTTGCCGCCAGTATTGACAATTCGCTAAAGTCACGAATGGTCAAAGCAATCACTACACAAAATCTAATCGCGACTATGTTGCGAAATACTTGCACTTCGGATTGGTTCATTTCATACCATACTGTTGAAAACACTCGGCTTGCGAGCGCGTTAATAACGTGATTTGCAAAGGCGATGTGACATTTGCCAGCCTATTCTCGGGGTGCGGAGGGTTCGACATTGGTTTCGCGGAGCGTGGCTGTCGTTCGAACGGCGCGGCCGCCTGGGTGCCACGGAGCTGACTAGCTTTAAGGCGGCCGGTTTTACCGATGCGGATGTTTTGGAAGTGCTGGTCAATGTCGTGTTGAACATCTTTACCAACTATACCAATCATATTGCCGGTACTGAGATTGATTTTGCCTTGCCAGAAAAGCTTGCCGCGTAAAAAGCGCTTGCGGCGGGGCAGGGCAGCCGCTGGCTTGCGCATGCTCCGCCAATTTTTAAGCTCAAATTCCGGGCCGCGCTTTAACAGTGGGGCTTTATTAAAAACTTCCAGGTGATTGGATTTTAGTTAATAACCAAACTACCCGCAACTGAAACGGATTCTTGTGCGCCAGCGAACGGAATGCGCTGCGTAAAGCGGCAAAGATTCTGGTTTGATTTGTGACAACACAGGAATAGTTATGCCACGTGCGATTTGGAAAGGCGCGATCACCTTTGGTTTGGTGCATGTTCCGGTAGCGCTTTATCCTGCTTCGCAAGAAGTCGGTATCGACTTTGACTGGCTAGATAAACGCTCCATGGATCCGGTTGGCTACAAGCGGATAAACAAGCGCACGGGCAAGGAAATTCAAACTGCTGACATCGTCAAAGGCATTAAGCAACAAGACGGCGATTACGTCGTGCTCAGCGATGAGCAGATCAAGGCGGCTTATCCCAAATCGACGCAGACCATTGAAATTGAATCGTTCGTGAGCGCCGCTGAAATTCCGTTTACTTTGCTGAAGTCGCCCTATTACTTGGAACCCATCGGCAAAGGCGAAAAGGTTTATGCGCTGCTGCGCGAGGCGATGCGCGAAGCAGACGTCATTGGTATCGCGCGCGTTGTGATGCACACCAAAGAGCATTTGGCGGCACTGATTCCTTCTGGTGCGGCGCTGGTGCTTAATACCATTCGTTGGGCCAGTGAAGTGCGTGCCGTGGATGAATTGAAACTTCCGGAGGAAGGTAAAACTTCGGCGGGTTTGAAGCCGGCGGAAATGAAAATGGCGGGGCAGCTGATTAAAGATATGACCAACCCCTGGAAATCACAGGATTATTCCGACAAATTTAGCGCGGCGGTCAATGAGCTGGTGCGCCAGAAATTAAAAGCGGGCGATACTCAAACCGTGGTGCCGCTGGAATCTGCGTTGGATTCTGGCCCGAGCAATGTCATTGATTTAACCGAGCTGCTGGCCAACAGCCTAGCCAAGCGCAAACCGAACGAGAACTCGACCGGCCAATCTACTGGACGAACGGTTGCGACGAAGAAAACGCCCAGTAAACCCGCTGCAGCGCCGGTCGACAAAGCAGCTAAAAAGCAGCGCGCGTGAGAAGTGGGCGTGAGAAGTGGGCGTGAGAAGTGGGCGCAATCACCAAAGATCTACTTCGCGCTGATGGCGTACCGCCAGAACAGTCACTGTTTTAGCGTCATTGATTTCAAATAGTGCAACATAGCCAGCGCCCCCAATAGGAATAATCAGCTCTCTATGGCGGGGCAAATGCGACACTAATTTACGGCAGGAAAAGGGCGAAAAACTGAGTAATTTAATCGACGTTGGAATGGCGGCGAGCGCGCGTTCGGCGATTTTAAAATCGGCAGCCTCAAGCAAAAAATCATAAAGCCGTAGTAAATCCGCTTCAGCACGCCTAGTAAAACGGACGCTGTAGGTTGGCATTACGATTTGCGCGACTTGGCCTGTTGCAATTTCGCCT
>JAYTAO010000443.1:0-7821 GCA_043737435.1 Rhodanobacteraceae bacterium
GAAATTCAGGCCAACTTTCAGGCGAAATTCGTTCTTGGTGTCTTCTTCTAAGTGCAAATCGTCGTCGTAGCCCGCACTGCTAATCGGATCGATTCCAATGGGATAGGCGGCTAAGGAATAGCTCGGGCTGCCTTGCAGCTGGCGTAGATAGGTCGCGGTCACGTAGAAGTTTTCCGCGCCATAAGTCATCGTCGGGCCCGCGAAAAACGCATAGTGATTGTATACGCCGTTTAAAATATCGCTGGTGCGCAAGCTTTCCACACCGGCATAAAAATTCGGTGCAAAGCGATAGTTAAAAGCACCATTGAATTTAATTGCGAATTCGTTCTCGACTGCATCGTCTTCCGGAAATTTACGGCGCTCAGACTCAATCGCTAAATTGAAGACAGTTACCAACTGGTCGTCCAGAAAATTCTTTTGCAGGATCAACTTGGGCTCAAGGGAAAACTGCTTAGTTTTCGCCCCATCTACGCGCGGGTACCAAGTGCGGTAAAGTGTTTCCACGGCTATCGCCAAGCCAATGCCATCTTTGTAAACAGATAAAAAGTTGTACTTCAGCGCGCCTTTGTAGGCAGACACTTTGCTGACATCGATATCTAGCGGATAGACTTCCTGGCCGGCAGAATCAAGCGGGAACGCGTTTCTCGCCTTCATAGTGAACGCCTCAATCGCAAGCTCCCCGGTCAGGCGATCGGTCAGCCCGTGTTCCCAGCGAAACAAAAAATCATTCGCTTTGTAGCTGCCCACTGTTTTGTCCCATCGATGCGTCACCAAGGTGGAAAAATCATTTTTGCCTGTTGGCAGAGTGTCTGCGGTGGTGGCGTAGGCAAAACCGCCCTCTAAAGCAAAGGCGGAATTGGAAAAGGCGATGGCAGCGGCCAAGGCACCGGCACGGTAAAAATTCATAGTCATTTTGATTCAGGAGGAATGACTAGAGCTTCGCAGCTTTCTACCTTTTTGTAAATGCGAGCGATTCGTAATTGCATCCGATGCCGATATTTTTACTTTGCTCGTGTAGGTCATAAAAAAACCCGCACTAGGCGGGTAATTTTTTGGAACTGCAAGCTTTGACAAAGCGTTTCAACATTTGACGAGCGCTCAAACTAACGTTGACGTGCCTTAAATCGCGGGTTGCTCTTGCAAATCACGAAGATCTTGCCGCGGCGACGAACGACTTTGCAATCACGGTGGCGCGTTTTTGCCGACTTGAGTGACGATAAAACTTTCATAACACGTCCTTGTGTAGGATTTAAACAGCCACCGAGCATAGCAGCGCAGTTAACCAAAGTCGAGATTGCAAGAATTTAACGCTTGTCTATACGTCGAATCGTTTGGCTAGCGTTTGCCATTGTTCACGGCCCATCCGCGCTAACGTCGCTTGGTTGCGCGCCACAATAGCGTGCGCATCGGGATAAATCTGCACAGCGTCACTGATGCTGTCTTCGCGCAACAAGTGCAGCATGGGATAGGGCGAACGATTGGTCGCGTTACTTAAATCTTCAGGATGCGCGTCCGCGAAACAGTAATTCGGATGAAAACTGGCGATTTGTAGCACTCCTTCTAGTTCTAATTTGACGATCAGCGCATCGGCAAGCGCCAAAAATTCATTGTATTCAGCGAAATCGGTCAAGATAAATGGGTGTACAAGCAAGGTGGTTTCTACCAGCTCAGCCGGTGTTGCCACAAGCTTGAGCAAAGCGCCGCGCAAATCGCTCAGCAGCGCATCGACATCGGCCGCGTTACTGAGCGTCCAGCAAATTTTCTTTTTCACGTGCACGGCTTTGGCGAACGGGCAAAAATTCAGGCCAATGACGGCATGTTCAAGCCAAGCTATCGAACGCGCCAAAATCAGTTCGTGCGCAGGCTGCGGCAGCGACATAAGCTAAAGCTTTTTCCCGCTGGGCTTTTTGCGATACCGCGCAAACGGTGGAAATGCCCAGGGCCGCAAAGCGACAACTAGCGAGGTCGTGTGGCGCTCGGTCAGCGGCAGTCGAGAATCTTCGCGCGCCAGCTCATCAAACTCTTGCGCCAGCCGCTCCATTGCCTGATGAAATCGTGTCAAATTCGCACTCGACAACATGCCCGACAAAAATACCAGCCGTTCGCCGGTTTTATCGAAGTTGCTATCGAAAAACTTCTTCTGCACAAATTGATTAAAAAATCGCTGCACCGGGCCCGCAGGGCGCCAGGAAAACTGCCGACTAACCAAGATCCGAATTTCATTGCCCGGCAACAGTTCGATCATGCGCATGCGGTCAAGCTTTGCCATCAGCTGCACCAGTTCGTGCTCATTGAAGTCAAAATGCTCAATAATTTCACTAAAGCGCCAGTGATTCAGCGCTAAGTTGGTCACTAGCAGGAGCCGTACATTGCCAAACAGCTCCTCTTCTTGCTCTTGCGTCAAGCGCGAAATTGCGGGCGGGCGCTCAGCGGCGCGATCAATCAGCTCCTCTAAGGACAAACCTGCAAATCGGGCGACCTGCTCGAACCGATCCAGTGTGAAATTACCCAGCGAAAACGTCCGCTTAATCGCCGGCTCACTAACTTCTAAATGCGCCGCGACGTCGCTGTATGTTTTACCTGCGGCTTTAAGCGCGCGCTTTAACTCACGAATTAAAGCCGGTATTTGGGTTTCAGACATTACAAACTTCCCTTATTCTGCCGCAACAAAACCTAAACTCCGAGGACTTAACCTAATTTAACGGCGTTTAGAATTCACAACTAGACTTGATTTTGCCTTAGGCTGCGTGCAAGCGGTTCGACTTGCAAGCCCGAAAAGCCGATGAAATGATCGTTGCCTACTAAAAGCCTAATGCCAATGGATACAATAGCTGTAGAAAAGCCATCACTTGAATCAATAGCCGCGTACGCCTGCGTCAAGCTGTAATGCTTTTAGCCGAACACCTTTTACTGCTGGATCGCAAACTGGATGGTTCCTCTTGGAACCAAGCGCGCGCACCTGCAGCTCTGAATCGTTGGCTTGCGGCGGCATGTTTAATTGAACTTACCGCACTGGGCCGGTTGACGTTAGCCGGGCCGCACATTGTTGCGCCAGAGGACATCTCCGCGCATTACATGTTGCTCAATGATGCGCAAGCTATCGTGCGTAAACGAGCGCAAACGCCGCTTGATGCAGTAGAGGCAGTCAGCCGCGCCATGCCGCGAATTGCACCGGATTTGCTGGCATCGTTGGTACGACGCGGCATTTTGATCGAAGAAAAAAAACGTAAGTTCGGGATTTTTTCGCAAATATCGTATTCTGTGCAGTCCACTAGCAGCTACATGGAATCAGTGAAGCTGTTAGCGCAGGGTGCCGAAAATTTAGGTTTGAGCGATTTGTGGCTGCTTGGCCTATTGTTGTTGAGTGATGGCATGGATTTATTAAAACCGCATTTACCCGACGACGCGATCGTCCTTGATGGCCGGCTCAATCGCTTTGAGGCTTTTGTTTCAGGCTCAAGAGCAAACACCGACGCGAATTCGCTGCAAAGCGTGCAGGGCGCGCGGCTGATCTTTGCGCTCACGAAATTTGAATAGGTCTGTCAATGCTTATCGCCGAAACACTTAGCTTGATCGCACTGGATCCGCTTACCGGTCAAACTCGACCCAAGTTGGCGCCGCTGCATGATCAACGCATTCTGGCTTGTGCTTTGCTGATGGAACTGGCTGTGCAAACCCGCATTGGCCTGCGCAATGGTGTTGTAGTCGTGCTCGATACCCTTCCCAGCCGCCATCCATTGCTAACTGCCGCTTTGAGGTCAGTATCGCGCGCCTCCGGTCAGTGGAACCCGCAGACTGCCATTGAACACACCGCGCGCGAACTGCCGCAGCTGCGTGATGATTTGTTAGACGCCTTGGTCCGGCGTGATATTTTGCATACGCCTAAACGCTCGTTCGGCTTTTTTGGTCGGCGAAATTATCCGGTGCGCTCCAATCAGGCGCAAATTGAGTGTTTAGAGGAATTGCGGCGTGCCGCGATTGGCATTGATACTTCCCTGTTGGCGCTTGCCATGCTTGCGCTAGGAAGTGCGACCGGTGCGATTGATCAGCTGCTGACTTTTGATGAGGCGGAATCTGCAAAAGCGCGTTTGCGCCAGTTACGTGAGGAAATTCGCGACGAGCTTGCGCAAAGCGATGAACAATTGGACGAAATTTATGCGATTGCGCTGTTGGAAGCACTAGAGCTGGCGATGGAAGCCAGGATTGCCGAGGACGGTGGTTGATTTAAATGCGTAGGTTTAGTTCTAGGCGTCAAGTGATTGGCCGCACGGTAATCGGCGTGGTGTTGCTGGCATTGCTGACCGGCGCCAGTATGGTTTTTTTTGATTCCTACAGAACGCTGACCAAAACTCCGCCGTCAGCGTTAGAAATCGCCTATACCGGTGCCGCAGCTTGTTTCAGCTGCCATCAAGATCGCCACGCAAGTTGGAGTAAAACCTTTCACCGCACCATGACGCAAACGGCGACCACAAAAACGGTGGTGGGTGCTTTTGATGGTCAGTTGCTCACCGCTTTTGGCGGCTTGGTGCGGCCAAACAGCAGCAATGGCGCGTTTAGATTTGATTATTTTGACGCATCTGCCTTGCGGCGCGATTCTGCCGCGCCGCAGCTAATCGCGCAATTGAACGTCGCGCGTACGGTGGGTTCGCACCGTTACCAACAGTATCTGATGCAGGATCCGGGTAGCGAAACTTACTATCGCTTGCATTATTTATGGCACATCGGTGAAAAGCGCTGGGTGCATATGAATGCCGCATTTTTGGGTTCTGATGCGCAACCGTTTGATGCGCAAGTGACCACCTGGAACACAAATTGCGTTTTTTGTCATAACACCGGGCCGCAGCCTAAAGTCACAAATTTAGCCGAAGTACGCGCCCGTGCGCGGGCGGGGGAACGCATAGATGTGCGGGCTGAGCTACGCTTTGATACCCATCTTGCCGACTTAGGCATTGCTTGCGAAAGCTGCCACGGCCCGGGGAGCTTGCATGTTGAAAAAATGCAGCAGCTTCCGCAGCGGCTACTGGCTAAAATAGGTGTGCAAGATTTGAGTATCGTCAATCCGAACAAATTGACCGCGCAGCGTAGCAATGCGGTATGCGGCGCTTGCCATGCCGGGCGAACACCGAAGTCTGCGAGCGACATTGATACGCTCTATACCAGCGGGATTACTTACCGCCCAGGCGATGTGTTGGAGGAGCATTTAACCGTGCTTCGGCAAAATACGCTCAGCCCAAGTGCGGCGCTACCGCATTTGTTCTCGAACCGCTTTTGGAGCGATGGTTCGCCACGCTTGACTGCCTACGAATATCAAGGGCTAACCGCTTCCAAGTGTGCACAAGATCCGAAGCTTACCTGCATGCGTTGCCACAGCATGCACAGCGGCGAGCCGGCCGGCATGTTACCCAGCACCACGCCGGAGGCGGGCGACGTGCCCTGTTTGCGTTGCCACCAGGAGCTGAAAAACAAAATTGCACAGCACACCGGCCACAAAGCGGGTGCAGCCGGCGCCCACTGCATGGATTGCCACATGCCACGCGCGGTTTATGGCGTGATGACGATCCACCGCACCCACTTCATCAGTACCCCCAATGTCGCCAACGACTTGTCAGCGGGCAAACCCAACGCTTGCTTGAACTGCCACGCCGAGCGCGCGCCCGCATGGGCAGCCGCCGAAATTACCAAGCGTTGGCCGAAACAAGCTACCGCGGCGGGTGCGGTAATCGTGCGCAGCGATGGCGCGGACAGTAATTTAAGTGACGGACTTGCCGCTCTGATCGCCGGTGACCCAGTCCGCCAAGCGATTGCCGCTTATGAGCTGGGCCAACTTGATCAAGCCGCGCCGTCAGCCCCGCTACAGGCCCGTGTCCCATGGCTATTAAAAAGCCTAGAAGATGACCGTCCCGCAATTCGTCGCTTTGCAAGCATCAGTCTGAGCGCCCTCAATGTGCGGCTAGCTTTGGGCTTAGAAAAGAGTTTAATCAGCTTCGATTACACCGGGGAGGCAGCGGCAAGAGCTGTCGTCGTCAGCGCGATGCAAGCGCAGTTTAGTGCGCTTGATAAATCTAAATGGCCAAAACCGCAACCCGAGTTAGGCTTGGACGAACGCTATTTGCTGCGTCCGGACGTACTTGCCGCGCTGCAAATTCAGGCCGATGCTGCAGATAAGCAAATTGATATTGGCGAATAAGCAATTTCTTCGCGCTCCGGTTCTGCTCTTGTCGGCAAGACACATTAAACAAAATTATGAAATCTGCGATTGAAAAGGTTGAGACTTGGACTGGCAAAGATTTGGATGGCGATGGCCATGTAGGTGCAGAAAAGCTGGTGGTTAAAAGCTAAAGGTTTGATCCACCAGACTTTGCTTGATAAAGCGCCTCATCAACACATTTTAGAGTGCTTTGCACTTCATCGTTGACATTGCCTAACGCGATAACAAGGGTTATGGAAATATGAAATTGCTTATGGCCGACGGCAATCGGTATTTCGGTATTACGCAAAATGTTGCGCGCAATTCCATCCACGTCGTCGGCGGCAAGTAAGGCATCGCCGCCTGCATGACCGAAGCAGTCATTAATGGTTTTGAATTGATCGAGGTTGAAAAAAAACCGTCAGCGCGCGGCCCGAACGCAGACGGGTTATCAAAATATCACGTGCCCTGGTGCGTATCGGAAATCTCAAAACGCTTGTCGTGATGAATTGCATGCGAACAAAACGCAATGGGCGCACACCGGAAAAACGCAAACAAAAGCAATGGAATCGCCAAGAAACGTGACAGCGGTCTCGGATTTATTGGTTTTCACGTAGACTTGCCCATATCAATAGCTTTTGGGGCGTTTGTGGACTTTTTGCCTTTTTCAAAACTGACTCAGCATAATGTTAGCCCGCGCGTGCGCAACGTGCTTGAGGCGGCATATCAACTTTGCTGGCGCGAGTTGGATCAGGGCCTCAAGCGCACTTTGGACGAATTTGAGCGCGAACTGTTTCGTAAGGCTGAGAAGGCCGCAACCAACGATTTGCAGAACCGTTGTTTTGAGGCGTTGAAGGTCATTCGCAAGTCAAATTCAGTGATCCTGATTGCAATGCGCAATGATTTTCAACGTGGCATGTTGGCGCTGTTACAGCCCACTCGTGTTAACGAAACAGAAAAAGCGCATGCTCAAAGAAATTTAGCCTTGGTAGATAACACCACTTTGGAGCTGGAGCTTGCGATCAGTGAGCTGGCTGCGAAAGCTGAAATTAGATCCAGCCAAGCACTGAGCTATGTCGCGATCCGCTTTGCTGTGATTACCGGCGGTGCGCCGGTTTTAGTAGAGCAAATTCCCATTGGTCCACATCGAATACTGGCGGCATTGGCAACCGGCTTAAGTGATATCGAACTTTCCATGCCGGTCAAAGTAAGCTTACTGCGCACGTTTGACAAAATAGTGCTGGTGCAGTTGCCAGAATTGCTTGACTCGATCAATAAGCAGTTTGCCGATCAGCGCGTATTTGCGCACCTAAACTTAGGTATTGCGCGCAAAATCGAAAGCAAGGCGGCAGAAAAAGAGTCAGCGCCGCTGGAACAACCAGAACATGTATTGCCGCCCGAAATTCGTGAACATCCGCACCCAGCGCCCAGCCATGAACTGCCCGCTTCGCCGCCTAACGCGCCGCCGGAAGCGCATGCCGCGCCAGCGAAAGCGCCGGAAAATTTAGACCCTTTCGGGCTGGCGGCGATAGGCTCAGCGTTTTCAGCCAGTCCTGCTTTCAGTGCGCCGCTGAGCACACGCGAACCCGCGAAACCGACGCCGGCAAGTCTGCACGCGCCTACTCCGCCCAGCT
>JAYTAO010000444.1:0-3169 GCA_043737435.1 Rhodanobacteraceae bacterium
GGCCTAGCGCTGGCGCGCGAAATTGCCGAGGCGCACGGTGGCCGCATTAGCTTGAGTAACCGCGAGGGCGGCGGTTTGCTGGTGCGGGTGTTTTTGCCGGGGCCAATGTGACGCTCAGCAAGCCAAAAGCTTCTGCTCGAAGCGGGCGAAACTGGCAGAGTTACGCATACGCGCCAAGTCTAAATCCGTACTTTTAATGACCTTTAAGGCATTCACTTTGTCGTCGTAAATCCAGCCACGCGCTTGTTTGAAGTGATTGATCATGACCGCTTTGGGCTGTGCAACTGCGTCAGGCTTTTTAGTTTTCTTAACCACGTATTTGCGTGATTCAGTGGACAAGAATGCGCTAATCGCGCGCTCGTTCGCTAGAAGCCAACTTTCAAGCTCTTGTTCGATGCAAATCAAATGCACAGATGCGCTTTTTGCAACCCCGGCAGTAAGCAAAGACTTTTTGATGGCTGCGGATTCAGCCACGCGGCACGGCTTCAATTTTTTATCAGGCCAAGCCGGGCGCAGATCCCAGATAATCAAAACGCAACAGCAGCCATCGTCAATGAGTTGCTGGGTGGCTTTTCCAGCATCGCGCAAGAGATTGGCCTTATTGTCCAAAGTGATGGC
The DNA here is from genome assembly GCA_043737435.1 of Rhodanobacteraceae bacterium. Lineage (GTDB taxonomy): Bacteria > Pseudomonadota > Gammaproteobacteria > Xanthomonadales > SZUA-5 > JANNYA01. Next base: position 619 of record JAYTAO010000444.1, read on the forward strand.
GCTAATTTTCACATCCGACCGAAGCGCTTGCGCCAAGTACTCACAAATCAATTTATCAGCGCCCTGCGGGCCACATTCGAAAATCATTCCGACTTTCAAAGCGCGGCCTCATGCAGCTTACCCATGGTGTAAAGGCGGCCTGGGGCAAACTCTAGCGCCCAGCGCTGCAAACTTTCGGAGTCGTTGGGCCGGTGGAAACGCGGTTCGCCGCTTGCATCGCGTGCCACCAGGGTAATTTGATCAAGCTTGAGCAAGTCCAATAAATACGGCGAATGCGTGGTCAATATAACCTGTGTTACGCCGGACGTTACCGCTGAACGTATTTCTTCGATCAATAGGTGGATGCTGCGCGGATCCAGGCCGTTTTCAATTTCTTCAATTACGATCAACGGCGGTGGGTTCGGGTGGCGCATCACTGCAAGTAGTGCCAACACGCGCAAGGTGCCGGTCGAAAGCATCCATCCGGGCACTTTGAAATCGCTTTCGGTCAATTGCAGATAGGCTTTGCGTTCTAGCTCGGACGTTACCGCCGCCTGCAAGTCGCGCGCGTAGGGCAGAACATAGGCCATCGCCTGGACGATGCCTTCAAATGCATCGATAGAAAGCTTGCGAATTTCCAACAAGTAGTCGGCAATATTGCTGCCGTCTTTGCGCAGGCGCACGCCACCACCCGTGCGCTGCTGCGGTTGCGGAACGCCCATCACTTCTGGCTGTAGTGTCAAAAATTGCCAAGCGGCGATGTGATTTGCCACCTCAGCTACAAAAGGAACCTGAGGGGCGGACAAAAGTGACGCGCCAACAACTAGCTTGCGTACGACACCAGTTCCTAAGATTTGTGCTTGATATGTCCCTTGAGACACGCGCTTGTCTGGCGCACTAAAAATTTCTTCTGTTTTAATGTAGATGTTGTTCGCAGCTGCATCGTTACCAATCTGAAGTTCGCAGCGGGTAACTTTGCGCGCCGTGGTGCCTATAGCAAGCTGGAAAACGATCGGGTCGGCCGCTTGACTGGCTTTGTGGCGCACATGCTCAATGCCCAGCCAGCGGTTCATGGCGGAATCAAGCCCCTGCAAAACAATCGCCTGATAGGTTTCCAGCGCCTCGATCAAACTGGACTTACCGCTGCCATTATTACCAACAAACACCGCCAGCGGGCCAAGCTTTACCACCCGGCTGTCGATTAACGCTTTGAAGTTTTGCACCCGCAGCGTTTGCAGCTTCATTGCACTAGCCCCCGCGCAACATCGCGAAAGGCATTGTACGCGGCAATTTTTTGCGGCTCGGGCACCAGCGGGAACGTCGCTAAAATATGCTGGAACTCTGCATCGTTCAAGCCATACAGATGCGCCACCAAGCCATCCAATTCCGCGCGCAGCTTGCCGCGCGCAACCGGCTCAGTCACGCCGTCGCGGTGATCTTTTAAGCCGACGGATTTGGCTAGGTCGTCGAATTCTGGGGTGGTGCAGATGAGTTGGGCAGCCCGCGTGGCTATTACGTTCAGCCTTGTATCTGAATTCCCGATGCGTGGCACTGGAAGCTGGTATATCAAAAACATATTTAGATTGCGTTGAATTTTAAGTCTCAATAACCAATCAAGGATGTATGAATTAAATACGGCACACAAATAAACTAGTTCTTGCATGGATCCTGAAAAATTTCGACTTACCGTTAGTGAGTTCCCACAAAAAACATTTCTTGGCAAAATTGTTGAAATAAGATTTCGTTGATTTGTATTTTCACCTGCAGACCGGAATACTAATCGATGTTTTTGATAGTCTAAAATCTGACCAATATCCTCATTTTTCTTTCCGATAATAGTGCTACGCCCTTCGTCTTCATCGACCCATCGAGTAGGCTCAGCATAGTTAGACTCAAACTGCCACATCATCTTCCCCTCGAACAGAGGAAGTCGGTATTTTTCAGGTGTGGGCTTAAATAGTTTCTTATCGATTGTCATGTCAAACTCTCGCATAATAACTAAATTCCAACCCTCATTGATGTTTTCACCTAAAACGGGAAAATTTAGAAGCTTTTCAACAATACCCAAGTCATTACTGGACTTAAATTCCATCATAGAATGAGTTTCAGGTGACATCCGTCGAATTAAGCCTACATCAAACCATAACGCATTTTCTTCCGGGAACTTTGCAAGATCAGCAGGATTTTCTCTCATAAAAACAGCAGGGAATTTTGAAGTACCAACATCTTCGCATTCGTGCAATTCTGCGATGTTACTATTTTTTGGATAATCGCTTGGAGCGCTCATAAAAACAGACTTTTGAAAAGTTAATACTACAAATTTATAGCTGCGATGCACTTCCTCAAATATTTCCTTGTTATTCACAAAACCGACCATGCCGTCGATCTTGGTTTCGTTGAAAAGCATATTTCTTAAACCAGTTGCGCCCAACGCCATATAAATTCCCGCTGGTATTACAATGCCGACGTGACCACCTGGACGCAGTAACTTAAAAATTCGCTCTAAAAAAAGCTTATACAGATCAAGATCACTACCTGTTTTTTTACCTTCAACAACGCTAGCCTGGTTGAT
>JAYTAO010000445.1:0-3166 GCA_043737435.1 Rhodanobacteraceae bacterium
CAAAAACCCGCGCTTTTCGGTATTCGGCACCACCGCTTCTGACCAAGTCTGCTGCTGCCACGCGGCGATCGCTGGGTGCGCAGCTTGGCTAGTTTCAAAATGATAAGTCAGTTGATACTGATAATCGGAACCGTCAGTGTTGTGCATATCGACAAGCAAGCTTGGGTTCCAAGCATTCCACTGCTTTAGCCAAGCGCGCATTTCTGGCGCTTCGGCCTTAATGAAATCGCGATTCAAATTATAGTTTTGTGCTGTCGAACGCCAACCCATTTCGTTTGGACCATTTTGATTGATGCGGCTAAACGCACTGAAACGCTCGTGACCATCCACATTAAAAATTGGGATTAGCAGTAAAATGACGCCGTCGAGCGCGGCTTTCTGCTTTGCCTCAAGCAGCCACTCACGGCTCAATGCCATTAGCGCGTCCTTACCCTCATTTTCACCCGCATGGATGCAGGCTTGAATCAACAACACCGGTTTGCCGGACTCTTTGGCGACACTCGGTGTGAATTCACCATTGCTTGCGATTACGAACGCAAATTGCTTGCGCCCCTGCGGGCTTATACCAAAGTCGATCAGCTGAGCGCGGGTGCTCATGGCGTCTAGCTTGCTGAAATATTCATAGGTTTCTGCATAGCGCGGGGTTTGGCTGTAACCCGAACGCTCCGCGGGGGTGCGCATATCGGTCGCAACGACAGCGGTGGGCGAAAACGCGAATGCTGCAGCAATCATTGCGGCGATGAACATGGCTAAAACTCAAGGCTGTTTGAACATAGAGCTTGCCAGAGTTTTACGTTTTAGGCGGAATTTTTGTCGGCGCTTCGATACTAAGAGTCAGGGCAACTTCGTCACTGACAATACCGCGGCGGGCTTTCATACCAAACTCAGAACGCTTCAAAGTGCCGACTACATCAAAGCCACAGCGCCAAGGCGTTTGCGCAAATTCACTGTTGCAAGGCTTAGTGGTCAATTGAAATATTTGCTGTTGGCTAATGCCGCGCACGGTCAGCTTGCCACTAATTTGCCCACCGTTGCGTAAGGTCGCAACCGGAAAACGGTTTGACTGAAACACAATTTCCGGAAAATGCGAGGCATCAAAATACGCAGGACTTTTCAACAGCGCGGCATCAGACTGCGATTTCATCGTCGTACTTGCGGTTTGTATATGCGCGCTGACCTGGGCCGTGTTTTTTGCAACTGACAGTGCGCCGCGTAACTCCGTGAAGCTGCCTAGTTTTTTGAATACACCGAAAATTGACACCTGAAACTGCACCGAGCTTGCGCGACCGAATTTGACTTCAATCGGCAAGCGCTCCGTCACCATTTCGCGAGCCGATTCTAGCTCGGCTGCCCACGCCTGACTCACTACCATTGCTAACGAAATACTCGCTAGCAACAGCCTTAAACATTTAAATCTGCTTAGCACAACGTCTATTCGCCGTCATCCTCAAAGCCACTGCCTAAAATGCCACGCGGGTCAACATCTGTGGCGTTGTTGTTGGCGGGATTGGCATCCGTGATCCCCATCGGCGCGGTGACGGTCACGCTGCTAGACACCGACGCTTCACCCGCCACTGGCAGTTGCACTACCACTCGATAAGCCACCGAACCGGACGGTGCCACGTCAATAATTTGCGCAATGGCGCCGCTGCCTGAGGCCGCGCCACAGCTGCTACCCGCTGCGGCAATGCAAGTGAAGCTTTGCGAAAGCGCGCCTGCCGGAAGAGCATTCGCGATGCTTGCGGCACCGACCGTAGTGTTGCCAATATTGCGCACCGTGATTGTGTAGATCGTTTCCGCGCCATTAATCACGCGAACACCATTGCCAATGCTTGCCGTCAAATCAACGCTACCGCCCCCTTGCAGCACGGTGTAATTTTGCGGCGGAGAGCTGCTGGCTAAATAGGAAGCGTCCGATAAGAATCGGGCGGTAATCTGACGCGCGCCGAGCGTGCTTGGGCTAAGTTCACAGTTGCCGGTTGGGAACACCAAGGTGCAAGTTGCGCTGGTAATGCCATCGCTGACTTGCACCTGTCCGCTAGGTCCTGGCAGTCCGGGCGGGATCGCCCCAGGTGCCAGGATGCCAAGCGTGTAGGTGACCACGACCGGCTGATTCGCACCACCTTGAGCTGCGCTTAAACTCGCCGAGATGCCGGTCGGAGCCGGGTTGGTAACGTGTTCGATGAATTGTTCCTGCGAGGCGTAAACGCCAGAGCTATCGGTGAAAGCGATCAGCAAGCCTTTGACGACTGGGCTGCGCGAGAATAAATTCAACGTAGCGCTGCCTAACACCATGGATCCCGACGTCGGAATGCCACCCGGGAATTGTGTCACTTGCACTAAGCCCGTCGGCGTTGGGCCGCCAAATACCGCACTAGCGTTAACGGTCACTGTGAAAGCTTGGCCGACCACGGTTGGATTAAGCGACTGCGCAAATGTGAGTGGTGCCAGGGCGGCTGTGAAAACAGCATTGCCGCTCACATTGGAGTTAACAAAGCCGCCAGTGCCAGTAAAGACAACCGAGGTCGCCCAAACACCTGGGCTAGTTGGGCTTAGATTGCAATTACCACTGAGCTCGTTTGGATTGACGCCATTGCCTAACGTAATCGCACAGCTTATCGAGGAAATTTTTGGCGCGCCTAGTCGCGTCGCGGTCACGACGACGCTGCCACTTGGTCGGGTTGAGGCGCTGACTGTCACTGCCACCGGATAAGTGATTCCCGCTGTAAACGCTGCGCTGGGCAAAGGCTGGCTGAAAACGACTGAGGTCGGACCGCCTGCGATGTCGTCATTGAGTATGGTACCGACAGCGCTCCCGGCGCTCAACGAAACGGCGGTGATCCCAGGCGGCAAGGTGAGCGCGCCCAGCGCGACCGTAAAAGTCTCATCGGGCTCAAAGACCGTATCGCCGACTATGCTGACACTGCGTCCCGCATTGAGTGCCAAACTCGTGAAGTTCACCGAGCCTGGCGTCGCGATGAAGTCGCTAGGCGCGGTTGCGGTGCCATTGGTGGGCGTGAAACTGACGCTGACTGAACCCTGCACCGGCTGCGATAAATTCAGCAGGAAATTCATTGGTGTGTTGCCGGAGTTGCCCTCCGCAACGCTGGCCGAGCCAATGCTTAGGGTGGCGCTGTCGTCGTTGCTGATTGTGCCAGTCGCCGCA
>JAYTAO010000446.1:0-3162 GCA_043737435.1 Rhodanobacteraceae bacterium
GCAGGCATTTCTCTTCAGGCTCGGTAATGCTTGCTAATGTCACATCATCCACGACTTATTCCTTTGATCTTTTGAACCTCCAGCGCTTTCAGCAAAAACATCCCCAAAAGATTCATCGCGCAGGCTTAAGGAGCATACTGGCACAAGTGTAAACGTGTCGAAAGGCCGACTAGCTTGAGTACCCTTCAAAGTAATGTGTCAGGCCTCGTCATTCCCGCGTGCTTTTGGCGGGAATCCAGTAGAAAACCGTCTAGCCGCTCGATAAAAACGTTTGGGGATGACGAATCATCCTAAATTAATGATCCGCATTTGCTGGATGCACAAGGCCGCTTTGCCGCTTTTGGGTTTTCGGTGCTTTGGTCAGGTACTAGTTAGCGCGCCATTTGGTTACAAGGTAAGCGACACATATAAGAGCAACAAAATACGCAATGTATGTCTGAAATGGCCAGCTATTTACTGCATATTTCAGTAACGGGGTTTGAATTAACGAAGGGATGACGTACAGAGCGAGCAGCCATAGAGAAAAGCTACCAAATCCAACCGCTAAGCGCTCGCCTTTCGCTGCGTATCGCCAGCTCAGTATGAAAAAGACAAGCAGAGTGAGCAACGGCGGCAGCAAAATCAACAAAGCTTGGGGGTAGGAAATTCCCCACTCATCCGCGCACGCCACGCTCGACATACTTAAACCAATGCATAAGGCAATAGCGATACGATTTTTCATGGCAGATCTTTAGCGATGTCAACATCAGGTAGGGGAATCTTGGGAGACGAAAAATATTTCTGAACAAACTGAAGCAAAACGTCTAGCTTTTACGATCTAATCAAGGATCTACCTTTTTGATTGATTTTTACAATGCAGATTAGATTCCCAGCTCCAAAATTATTTGCTCTCAGCGTGTTGACACTGCTTTCCAGCAGCGCCTATTGCGAAACCGCCGCGAAACCGATAGTGCCAAAGCCCTATACCATTGAAGAGTTTTCCAAGCATCCCGAAGTTGACGCTATGAAGCTTTCGCCTGATGGCAAAACTTTGGCAGTTTTAGCGCCTTTGGGGGACTACAAAACCACGCTTATTTTCATCGACGTGGCGACCATGAAACCTTTAGTGCGTCTTGACGATAGCGGCGAGCGCATTTTGGGCGATATTGCTTGGGCCAATAATGAACGCGTCGTGGGCACGATCGTAAAAAAATTTGGTGGTTTTGCGGAGCCTACGCCAACGGGCGAGCTTGTCGGCGTCAATCGCGATGGCAAGAAAAGAGAGTTTTTATATGGCTCCGTAGGCACTCAGTCAGTGGGTTCACATATTACCTCACGCGCGCAGGATGACGGCTATGCGGTGCTGCATGATGGCTTGGCTGACGACCCGAAAAACGCGCTGATTGAGATCTATCAATCTTCCAGCGAAGGGTCATTTACGGAGCTGCATCGCATGGATGAATATTCGGGTCGGCACCGAAAAATTGAGCGTGCGCCGGTGCGCAATGGCAGTTTCACCATCGACAATGTCGGCAACGCGCGCCTTGTAAATAGCCAGGATGCGCAGGGGGTCAATCACGTATTTCATAAAATTGACGGCAACTGGCAAGAAGTGCATGTCGATGGCGCAAGCAATATTGATATTTCACCGCTTCGCTTCACGCGCGACAACCAAGCTTTCTATGCCCTGAAATACCCCGCTAAAGGCCCCGCATCACTGGTACGCGTCGATGCCAAAACCTTCATTTCGACAACACTCTACAAGCCAAAATTTGCAACGCCTTTCGGGGTATTAAGAACGGCCGACGGCCAGGATATATACGCAGTAGTGGCGGCTGACAATGGCATGGAAAGCGTCGAAATCATTGATGAGAAGGCTAAGGAATCTCAGGCTTGGCGGCAATTTTCCAAATCATTTCCCGGCCAATGGGTTTATCCAATTAGCTACAGCCGTGACGGCTCAATGGCTTTGTACAGTGTCCGCAGCCCAACCAATAGTGGTGAATATTATTTATTCAACACAGCCAGCGGCAAAGCCAACTTTTTGTTCGCGCGTGATACCTGGTTAGATCCCAGCCTGATGAGCCCAACGAAAGCCATTATGGTGAAAGCGCGCGACGGCTTGATGCTGCAAGGTTATTTGACCTTGCCAATCGGCCGGGCGGCAAAAAATCTACCGCTGGTGGTGATGCCGCACGGTGGCCCGCACGGCATTCGCGATGACGCAAGCTACGATCCGTGGGTACAGGTATTGGCGAACGCTGGATATGCGGTGTTGAAACTCAACTTTCGTGGCTCCGGGGGCTATGGCCGCGACTTTGAAATCGCCGGTTACGGCCAGTGGGGCCGGAAAATGCAGGATGATTTGACCGATGCGACCAACTGGGCGGTTGCGGAAGGCTATGCGGACAAAGATCGCTTAGCCATTGCGGGTGCCAGCTATGGTGGATATGCGGCGTTGATGGGCGCAGTGCGCGAGCCTGAACTTTATAAGGCGATTATTAGTTACGTTGGCGTGAGCGATCTGGAAATGATGTATACGCGTGGCGATATTGAAGATTCTTCCTTTGGCGAGAATTATTTGGCACGGGTAATCGGCAAAGATAGCAGCGTGCTAAAGCAAAATTCCCCGGTCAATTTTGCCGAAAAATTCCAAGCGCCAGTGTTAATCATTACCGGCGGACAAGATCAACGCGTGCCCGTCGCGCACGGCAAGAGTATGCGCGATGCTTTAGAAGCTGCTGATAAATCTGTTGAGTATTTTGAAGTCAGCGACGAAATGCATGGCTTTTACAAAGAAAAAAACGTGGCCGAAAGCTATCGCCGGATGCTGACATTTTTGAACAAGGCTTTAGCGAAAAAATAGCTCTTGGGATGGATTTCCGCGCCTGCGGGGTTCGGAACTCCGCACTGGTGCGGAGTTATTCCATTTCTAAATCAAGACGATAACAAGGCACCAAAGTGAGTACCGAGGAAGGCATACTGGTTGTACGTGGACAAGGGCGGAACGAGGCAACGCAGTTAGCTATTTGATTTAGAATTGGAATTAGTCGATATGCGGCGCATCCCCGCGCCTGCGGGTTGGCTTAAGCTATTGCCGCGCAACCGAATTGCGAATGCCGTCAGTTGCTACCTTAGGCTGGTCTTTCTTGGGGCCTTGGCCACCTAGACTTGTCCGATACC
>JAYTAO010000447.1:0-3157 GCA_043737435.1 Rhodanobacteraceae bacterium
GCGAAAAACAATGCAGGAAGCCATTCTACGCCTGGATCACTTTCCAGACGGAATGGGGGGATTCCCGGCGACAGACGATAGCGCTTGGGAATTGATCAAACAGGTGATTGATGACACTGACTACTACCTGCTCACCATTGCAGGAAGGTACGGTAGCCAAGATGATCAAGGCATCAGCTACACCGAAAAGGAATATAACTATGCGGTAGCGTCTCAAAAGCCAGTGATTGCCTTCGTACGGTGAAAGACTGCTATGATCGGTGAAGAATTTGCGGAAATAATCGGTAATTCGCATGGTGTCGCTAAGCTACTCGGATCATCCAGTCTAGGTGCGAAAATTCATATCCCACTGCAGCTCTGGCACCACTTGTCCATAAAAACGGCAATGGCTCAGTTCGACAATTTAAACCTGAGCATCGGCTTTTCCACAAAATGCCAAGACGGTATCGCTAAGGCCAGCGTCAGCGGAAAACTCAGCAATAGTGAGCGCAGTGGCCCCAGCTCTGGCTGCAAATAAGCGACCAACTGCTGCACCGGGAAGCCATATAGATAAAGTCCATAGGAATAATCGCCATATTTTTCCAGTGACGGCAAGCGCGGCCCATAGCAGAACCAAAGTGCCGCGTAGGCGGTAAATGCAGACAGCATGAGGTAATAGCCGGGCTGCCCGCGCAAGCAAAGTGTCAGAAAAGCGAGTGCTATTAGCAAATAGCCGCTAATCGGAATCGCCGCACGGTGCAGATAGCAGAATGCGCCGAAAGCAAAAAATGCGCCAAGCCCAAGAAACGCTGGTTGTTGTAGCAGATTTATTGATGGCACAAATAACGCTGTGACAATCAGAAAAGTCAAGGACCAACCAAAGCGAGTCGTATTTGCCAAAAGGCCAAAAGAACCCAGCAGCAGCACGAACGTGTACATCCGAAGTTCGCCGGTTAAAGTCCATAAACTGCCGTTGACCACGCCTTTGTGGTTATTGCCCTCGAACACTCCGGGCAAGTACCACTGCACGTCGTGAAGCAATGAGTTGCCGTGGATATAGCGCCATACATTCGGATGACTTAAATATTCGGACAAAGGCAAATTAGTGCACACACTGCCCAATATCAGCGCAGTCAAAAGTACGCAGACAATGAGTGCAGGGAATATGCGCAACAAGCGCGCCATTAGGAAAGGAATAAATTGGGGTCGCCTGATGTAACTCATGGTGATCAGAAACCCGCTGACCCAAAAGAAAATATTGACGGCAACGGTGCCGGAGAAGATCAGCGTTTGTTGGCCGATCCAATCGGTCGCATGCGTTGGATTTTTCGCAGTCGCCCAGCTGTGCCCGAAGATCACCAGTGCCGCCGCCAAAAAGCGCAGTAACGAAAAATTATCGTAGCCTTGAGCCATGGCGTCGGTCAAAGTTTTGCCTAGAAATGGATGGCCAACCTTAGCGCTAAATTTCTGAGCCTCTTTCAGATCCACGTTCGCCACCAACGTATTGTCTGCGCTAGGTGCGTCGTTCAACTGCTGCGGCATTAATTGCGAAACCGTCGCAACAAATCCCCGTAGGCATCCACGCGCCGGTCGCGTAAAAATGGCCAGATTCTTCGGACGTGCTCGGAGCGCTGTAAATCCAACTCGGCGAGCAAAATTTCTGGCGTGTCGGTGCTGGCCTCAGCCAAAATTTCGCCCTGCGGCCCCAGCACAATTGAAGAGCCCCAAAATTGAATGCCGGTTGTGCCCGCTTGCGCGGTTGCCGGTGGCGCTTCAAAGCCGGTGCGGTTGCAGCTTAAAACTGGTAAACCATTGGCGACCGCGTGGCCGCGATGGCTCAAAATCCACGCCATGCGTTGGCGTGCTTTCTCATCAGCGGCATCGACTGGATCCCAGCCGATTGCGGTTGGATAAAGCAATATCTCAGCACCCGCTAGAGCCATCAATCGTGCCGCTTCTGGATACCACTGATCCCAACAGACCAGCACGCCCAGTTTGCCGACGCTGGTTTGGATGGGCTTAAAACCATTGGCTTCGTTCGTCCCAACACCTTCCATTTCCGCATCGCCTGGAGTGAAATAAAACTTCTCCATAAAGCCAGGGTCGTCGGGAATATGCATTTTTCGATAGCGTCCAGCGATACTGCCGTCGCGCTCAAATACCACGCTAGTGTTGTGATAAATCCCCGCTGCGCGGCGCTCGAATAGCGAACTCACCAAAACCACACCCGTTGTACGCGCCAATTGCGCTAAGCGATCTGTATTGGGTCCAGGAATGCTTTCGGCGCGGTCAAACTCAAGCACGGATTGGTGCTGACAAAAATACGGCCCGTTGTGCAGTTCTTGTAGTAAAACAAGTGTTGCACCCTGAGCTGCAGCGATGGTTACCTGCAGCGCAATTTGTGCCAGATTGGCCTCCACGCTGCCGCGGTCAATGTCTTGAATTAGGGCAACTTTTAGTCGGGTTAACATTGGTGATTCAGCTTAAAGAATTATTTGATTGAGAAGTCCAGAAAGGCAAACTCAGTACACACGTTTTTTTTATGATTTCGCAAAATGCACCATAACCTCAATTTTTTATGAATATTCGAAGGTTTGCTAACCGTCACTTTCATTGAAACCGAGTTAAACCAGCGTGCCCTCAGGCAATTGCATCGTTACGCAGTGCACACTGCCATTTTGCTCGATTAGTGCTCGTGCGGGCACCACGACAATTTCATGTTGCGGAAAGGCGAGGCTGAGCTGCATTGATGCCGCGATATCAGTTTCCACGCCATAACCGGGCATTAAAATTGCACCGTTAAGGATCAGGAAGTTGACGTAGCTCGCGGCCAAGCGCCGCCCATCGCTAGCAGTTATCGTCGGCGCCCACGGCAGCGCAATGCTGCGATAGCCGGTGCCCTTTGCTTGCTTGAGCTGCGCAATTTCAAGCGCCATGGCGTTGAGCGGGGCAAAATGTGGGTCACTTTCGTCATCGCAGCTTTGGTAGACAATGCAATCCGTGCCGGCAAAGCGTGCCAAAGTATCGATGTGGGCGTCGGTATCATCGCCCGCTAACTCGCCGTGTTCCAACCACAAAACGCGCTGAACGCCCAAATGTTGCTGTAAGATTTTTTCGATCTGCGTGCGGGTTTTGTCCGGGTGGCGTTTGCTCAGGCAATTCCAAGTCGTTAACAGCG
>JAYTAO010000448.1:0-3155 GCA_043737435.1 Rhodanobacteraceae bacterium
AACGCGGTTCTGCTTGCCCGCAGCCGTATTTGTTGCATCTACGCCCAAAAACTCGCCTGCAGCGTTGCCAAAATACCCATAGCGCACTAAATCTTGCCTGCGTACAGGACCCCACGCAGCCGCTTCAAAATTTGTAATGGGTCCTACTTTGTTTATATCTGGAATCTGCTGATTGATGTCGCTTGATTTAGCACAGCTATCAAGTAGCCGACTGGCCCGCCCGAGATCAGATTGCGCCGCGCCGGTGAGCCGCAGCGCCGCCTGATTCATCAAGCTGCGCGCCACCACTTCTGCTGCATCCTGCGCAACACTCCAACTAGTCCACGCCACCAGCGACGCCGGAATGAGCACCACCAAGGCAACGGCAATAGGCAAAAAATACTTTAACCGAATATTCTTCATAAATGGGTTTGGCGCTTGTGGTACTAGGGAAGAAAGTAAGGAATGCGCTTGGTACCGCTACGCACTATCGCACATAGCAACTCTATTTTACAGCGCCTACGCCGTCGCTCGCGCTAATTTAGAAGAACTTCTGTTACATTTTGCGAACTATGCACAATTCAATTTGATAAAATCGAGGCGCTGAATCGGAATTTATGCAGAAACCTACTTTGGCCACAGATACCCGACCGCACCAAGCGCATTTCCCTGCAAGCCTTCGGGGATCCGCCCCGAAATCGGCGCGTATTGAATCGCGCTTAAATCGGTCGTCCAATAGTGCGTGAAAGTGTGCTGTTCTATCATTCTAAACAAGGGAATGGTGCCCACTGTCCATTCACGCAAAAACACATAATACTCAATGCCTTCGTCGATAAAAATGGCTGATTGCTGGCGCACAACTTGGTATTTATTTTCATCGGTTGTCCAAAAATACGCGTCAGCGGGTTTAATAAATAAGCGGTACATTGGCGCCGCAGCTTGCCCATTTTTTACTATTTTTTCAGCGTACACCTTGTGGGCAACACCTTGGCCCGTATAAAGTGAATTTGTTGATGTGGTGAGTTCCAAATAGCGGCTTTCATCTAAGCTAAAAAACTGCCGCTTGAACGACGATGTCACACCAGCCCGTGGGAACGTGACCAAATAGCAATTTACAGGTTGCGGATCAAACGTACGCACTTTAAATACTGCGCTTGCAGTTATACCAGAAGGTTCGCCCACGGTGAGCGTCGCGTGTGTTTCGTCGCCGTTATTGCTCGCGCTTCGCGTGCGCACGCAAACGCTGGTGCCGCTGGCGACGCGACTAGGCGCTGTCGTGTAATTGCCAAACATTCTATTGTCTTCATTGCAATCCAGTAAGTAACTACCGTCTTCAATGCTGATGGGTAACAGCCCCTCGAAACCGCTTACGGTAAACGCTTCAGAGCTTATGTCAACCGCGAGCGGCGTATTGTCGACTGTGGCAATAGTGAACGCATTTGGTGAACCTTTAATGATTGCGCCGCTTAAGCGAACCATCGTTTTTTCTCCAACCGTTGGGCCCGACGATGTCACACCCAACTGGCCAAGCGTGTTGTGGCCCCAACAAGCCGCTCCGCCGTTTACCACAGCGAAGGTATAAAAGCCGCCATAATAAACGCGTGGCGGACTGTTTGTGACGGGCGCAATAGACGGCTCAACAATCGCATCGTTACCGCCCATTGACACTGCCGTCACTCCAGCGCCGCTAGGTAAAATCTGCGTAGGCAGTGCGCGCGAAATCGTGGTGCCGTTGCCCAATTGATCAAAACTGTTGTTGCCCAAGCACTGCAGTCCTGCGTCCGCGACAGCGCACCAATGGGTACCCAAACCTTCACCGGCGATTCCCACGGCCGTGACGCCACGCTGCAGCGCAATAATTTGTGCAGGGGTTTGGTTACCACGGGTTCCCAGAGTGCCTTGTTCATTAACGTAGATTAAGCCCCAGCAGCGCAACCCACCGTCTTGCACCGCACACGTATTTGCACCAGCGCCCCCACTGGCTAGCGCCGTTACGCCGCTGTTGCTCGCGATGGTTTAAACAGGCTTAGCACTGTGCACATCGCTAATTGTTCCAAGTTGACGCGACGAGTTATAACCCCAGCACTGCACGCCGGCATTGACGACGGCGCAAGTATGTTGCGTTCCAAATGCGACCGATGTAACACCACTACCAGCGGGGATTATTTGCTGAGGCGTCGGTCGAGGTAGCGTGGTACCGTCACCAAAATCGCCCCAATTATTTGTACCTCAACAACGTAAACCACCTGCAACGACAGCGCAGGCTCCCTCACTGCGCGTAGCTACAAAAGTCACGTCACTATCCGGCGCGATAATTTGTTGTGGCGTTGCGTCATAGCCAACATCAATACGTTGGACAGAGTCTAACTTCGACACCAATAATTTGGTGCCCCAGCATTGCAAGCCGCCATCGGCTACTATGCATTTTGTGGCTCCGTCCACACTTGCAGCCGTGATATTTTTTTCCGTGCCGAACACATCGGTGGGCAGGCGCGATGCACTCGACACACCACTGCCAAACTGCCCTTCGCCATTATTGCCCCAGCAGGTTAAAGCGCGACTAGGCGTCGTTTTAGTGGCTCTACGGATTAGCAAGCAACTATGGGTTGCACCTGACGAAATCGATTCTACGTCCGAACCGGCGGCGTGAATCTGCGTGGGTGACTTTGCGTTTGCAGCGTTGGCCATCAAAGTTGTGGTGTTGCCGTCGCCTAGTTGCCCAAAATCATTTGCGCCCCAACAACAAAGCGCACTATTTGCAATCGCACTAACATTGAGATTACCTACCGAGAAGTCCGTAATACGGACATCTGCAGGCAATAGCTGTTTTAGCCCTGCCCGCCACTGTCCTAAGCATTGCAAGCCATTAGTGCTACTTATACAAGTTTGACTGCCACCAGCTTTGACGTCGCCAAGCGGCTTTGACAAAACCACAAGTGTTGGTCGCAACACATTGCCTGTGACATCCTCATCTATCTGCCCAGCATAATTAGCATCCCAACATTGCACGCCGCCCCGTGCGACAACGCAAGTGTGTTGATCGCCTGCAGCAATCACCGTGACCCCTGCGCAGGCACTAAAAATTTTTGTTGGGAGGTGATGGTTAGCTGCCATCAGCAAGGAGTCATAAGGGGGCGCAAAAGAGCTAAATGGCGACGGAATTGGGTAACCGCCAG
>JAYTAO010000449.1:0-3149 GCA_043737435.1 Rhodanobacteraceae bacterium
CCAAGCAATTTTAATTGACGGCATCGCGGTAGGCAGTTTATTCGTGCTGTTCGAGAGCGCACCTACCCTATCCAGCGGTCGACGCGTCGCAATGCAAACCATAGCCACGCAAATTAGCTGTGTGTTAGCTCTAGCGCGCGATGCGTTAAGTTCTGAACGGGATCGCTTGCGTCTGGTACAGGCCATTGTTGCCACCAACGCGGGAGTGTGGTCGCTTGACGTCGGACGTGGCGTTTTTCGTGGCGACGCTGCGGTCGCGCAATTAATAGGCTGGCCGGGGCCGACAGTTGATGCTGACTTTGATGTGGTGCTGGATTTCGTGCACCCTGATGACCGCGCTGAATTTCTGTACGCGATCGGACGCGCAACCAATTTAGGCACGCCGGATCGACATATTTTCCGCCTGCGCAGCTCTAATCGTTGGCTGATCACGGCATTTGACCGCGATCCGGGCAATGATGAAGCGGTGCATTTTATCGGCCTGCTGCGCGACCACAGCGCGCAACGTGCGGTCGAGCTTGAAGTTGAAATGCATCAAACTCAACTCGAAACCCTGGTAAAGGACTTACGCAAATCCAATCGCGTTGACGTATTGACTGGGTTAGCGAATCGAATGGCGCTGAACGAAACCCTGCGCACCGCGACCATGAACGCGCGCGCCCGCAATGATTGGGTCAGCTTACTGATCATCGACGTTGATTTTTTCAAGAGCTTTAACGACACGTTCGGCCACATTGAGGGCGATATCGCGTTGCGCCAAGTGGCCAATGAAATCGCCCGATCCACGCGCGGTGACGATCTGGCCGCACGATTTGGCGGCGAAGAGTTTTGCGTCTTATGTTTTGCCGAACCGGAACTGACCAAAAAAGTCGCGGAGCGCATTCGCAACGCGATCGAGCAGTCGAGCTGGGCTAAGCGCAGTGTGACCGTCAGCATCGGCGTTTGCTGTCTTCAGGGCGGCAACGTCGATGAACGCGTGCTGTTTCAGCAGGCCGATGCCGCTTTGTATCAGGCAAAAGATGCAGGGCGGAACCGGGTGGTTGTCGCTTGAACCTAGAAACCGCAGTTGACCGCTAACTAACTCTGATAAAGCTATGAATATCTTGAAGAATTCAGATATTTCGAAGTTCACCTTGGGGTTGAAATGCGCTACATACAAAATTGCACACTTTTTTGACGCCCCAGCATCGTTGTTTCGTCGTTGCAGGCAATGAGCATGCCGCCTCCTCACGCCTTGCTGGAACGCCAAAAAAATGCACTCTTTTGTCCGTCCAACTGCAGTTTCTAGGTTGAAGCTTCGCTTACACTCGCACACTTAAGACTTTACTCGACAGGGCAAATAATGCACAAGCTTGATCAAGACTGGTTCGTAGAAGCCCATGAATACGCAAATTCGGCCATAGGTTTTAAGGTCAAAAAATTGCTGCATTCGGAGAAAACCCCGTTTCAAACGATTGATATCTATGAAACCACGGACTGGGGCAACTTAATGGTGTTGGATGGCTGTGCGATGCTGACCACGCGCGACAATTTCCTGTATCACGAGATGATGAGCCACCCCGCCCTGTTCACGCATCCGCGCGCCAAACGCGTCGTGATTATTGGTGGCGGCGACTGCGGCACATTGCGCGAGGTACTCAAACACGAAGAAGTAGAAAGCGTGGTGCAGTGTGATATTGATGAACGGGTGACGCGGCTATCCGAGCGCTATTTCCCCGAGTTGTGCGTTAACAATGGCGACCCGCGCGCAAAAATCATGTTTGATGACGGCATCAAACTAATGGCGGAAATGGAGCCGGACAGCGTCGATTTAGTGATCGTAGATTCCACCGACCCGATTGGCCCCGCAGAAGGCTTATTCAATCAATCGTTTTATGTATCGGTGTTGAAATCTTTGCGCGCGGGCGGCATTTTGGTGCAGCAAAGCGAATCACCATTAATTCATATCGATATCTTGCAAAAGATGCGCACGCAAATGAAGGGATCGGGCTTTAGTCATCTGCGTACACTGTGTTTTCCACAGCCCTGCTACCCCACCGGCTGGTGGAGTGCCACGATGGCGCGTAAAGGCATTGATCTAATCAATTTCCGCGAACGCGGTGCGGCCACCAAGAAATTCGAAACAAAATACTACAACGTCGACATCCACCGCGCTGGGCTGGCGATGCCTGAGTTTTTGAAAGCAGCGCTGGGCGAGGCTTGATTTAGCCGACTCCCGGCGAGTGGTTACTCTTTATTAAAATTGATTCCTTTCTCTTTATTAAAATTGATTCCTTAGTCTGGCAACCTTAATTCTGCGCATTGCAAACAACCCTTACAGGAAAATATATGCACCAGTGGTTTTTAAGTATCAACGGCCAACAAGTCGGCCCCTACGACCAAACCGTTGCCGCGAACCAAGCGCGCGCGAATCCAACCGCGTTTTGCTGGCGCCAAGGCTTTCAAAACTGGCTACCCGTAGGGCAAGTCGCTGAGCTGTTTCAACCCGCGCCTACGGGCATGACTGCACCGCCCGCAGGCGGCATGCAGCGCGCCGATGTCGTCGATTACAAGATTTTTGGCGAAGATGTGCAGTTCGTCGAAATTGAGCTGGATCCGGGCGAATCGTGTGTCGCTGAAGCCGGTTCGATGATGTACAAAGATGCCCTTATTAAAATGGAGTCGGTGTTTGGTGATGGCACCCAAGCCCAAGCGGGTGGCGGCTTTATGGGCAAATTATTGGGTGCGGGAAAACGCCTGCTGACTGGCGAAAGCCTATTCACCACGGTGTTTACCCATGCCGGCGCGTCCGGCAAAACCAAAGTCGCTTTTGCCGCGCCCTACCCTGGCACGGTGTTGCCCCTGAGCTTAACCAAATACGGCAATAAGCTTATTTGCCAAAAAGACGCATTTTTGTGCGCCGCACGCGGTGTATCAATTGGCATCCATTTCCAAAAGAAAGTCATGACCGCCCTGTTCGGTGGCGAAGGCTTCATCATGCAAAAGCTGGAAGGCGATGGCATGGTATTCGTGCATTGCGGCGGCACCTTGATCGAAAAAGAGCTGCAGGCAGGCGAAGTGCTGCACGTCGATACCGGCTGTGTCGCAGCGATGACGCAAAACGTCAGCTTCGATATCGAACAAGTCGGCGGCATCAAGAGCATGATTTT
>JAYTAO010000450.1:0-3148 GCA_043737435.1 Rhodanobacteraceae bacterium
GGCTCAAAGCCAGTTTCAATATCAGCGCTTACAATCCGGCGGCGCAGGTGATTTTGCGCACGTTCAAGCGTTACGGCATGGTGCTTGCCGACGGCGGATTGGTGGCGTTGACCGCCGAAAACGACCGCTACACGACCGTCAAGTGGGCGGATTTGGGCATCGACGCGCGCACTTTTGATCAGCAAGTGCCCGCCGCCAAACTGTTTGTCAGCGATTTTGAAGTTATCGATACCGGCGCGCGCATCGCGGAAACTTATGAGTGCGTACGCGAGCCAGAACCCAGCGCCAGTGACGCGCTGTTTAAAAATGGCTTTGAAAACCCGTGATATTCAAAAAACGACGCGATGCCTAAATTAAGCCATGAATTTACCCGCGCGATCACGCGAGCACCCTGCGCCAGCATTGTGCGCGGCTTACGTGCCAAAGATATAGGCGCGCCGGATTTACAGCGCATGCAGGCTGCGCACCAAGATTACATCGCCGCCTTGCGCGACGCGGGCTTGGGGGTAACTGAACTTGCTGCGTTGGAGGATTATCCGGACTCGGTTTTTGTTGAGGATACCTCACTGTGCTTGGCCGAAGGCGCCGTGCTGCTGCGTCCGGGTGCGGCCACGCGGGCGGGCGAAGTCGCGCAAATGGCACCGACTTTGCGTGCTCTTTATCAGCAGGTGCTGCAAATCCAAGGCCCCGGCTTTATTGAAGGCGGCGATATTTTGGTCCACGGCAAGCAGATTTTAGTGGGCCGATCCGCGCGCACAGACGCCGCAGGCATCGCCGAACTTGCCGAGCTTCTTGCCGCCTGGGGCTATCAACTGCGGGAGCTAATCACGCCCGAAGGTGTGCTGCACTTTAAGACGGACTGTTCTTTACTAGACGAAAGCACTGTGCTTGCCACAGAGCGCCTGGCAGCAAGTGGTTGCTTCAAAGAGTACCGCGTAATCTTGACGGCCCCAGGCGAACAAGCCGCAGCAAACGCCATTCGCTGTAATCATTGGCTGCTGATGGCGGCAGGTTTCCCCGCCACAGCTAAGCGCTTACGCGCAGCCGGGTTTACTGTGCGCGAAATTGACAACAGCGAATGCGCCAAACTTGACGGCGGCATGTCGTGTTTATCACTGCGGTTCTAGCGCGATTCCAGCAAAAACTTCCGCGCCGTGTCGTTATGATCGCGGGCCGCTAATTTAGAATTCGTCCATGTCGCAACCCGTTTCCAATACGTCCCAGCCTAGTCACGATGTCGAACGCTTTGCGCCGCGGGTGACCGTGGCCACCTTGATCGAAAAGGACGGGCGTTTTTTGTTTGTCGAGGAACGCATCAACGGCAAATTGGTGCTCAATCAACCGGCCGGGCATTTGGACGCCTTTGAGAGCATCGCGCAGGCCGCCGCGCGCGAAACGCTGGAGGAAACCGGTTGGACCGTGCAAATTGACGCGCTGGTAGCAATAGATCAATACGGAGCTGCGGATCGCGCGTTTCTGCGCTTTGCTTTTGCTGCCACTGCGCTTCATCACGACAGCACGCGGGCATTGGACACCGGCATTGAACGCGCAGTTTGGCTAACTCGAGACGAGTTGATCGCCCGCAAAAGCGAGCATCGCAGCGCCTTAGTTCTTGCGGGCGTGGACGCCTATTTAGCCGGTGTGCGCGTAGCGACTTCGCTGTTGCGCGTGGTTACTGCTCAAGGCGTGGTCACATGATTCTGGTTGGGCTTTCCGGCGGCGTGGATTCCTCAGTTGCGGCCTGGCGTTTGCGTGAGAGTGGCGCCCACGTCGCGTGCATGTTTATGAAAAACTGGGAGGAAGACGACATGAGCGGCACCTGCCCCGCCGAAATCGACGCCGCGATGGCGGCTTTGGTTGCGGAAAAGCTAGGGCTAAAGTTTTACGCGCGTAATTTCGCCACCGAATATTGGGACGGCGTGTTTGAGTATTTCTTAGCCGAATTACGCCGTGGCCGCACGCCGAATCCGGACGTGCTGTGCAATCGCGAAGTCAAGTTCAAAACCTTTATCGAACACGCGCGCGCGCTGGGTGCCGATCAAATCGCGACCGGCCACTACGCCCGCAAAGATAAAGTTGATGGGCAGTTTCGCTTGCTCAAAGGCGTGGATGACAATAAAGATCAAAGCTATTTCCTGCATCAGCTGGATCAAGCGCAGCTAGCCCCGGTGCTATTTCCGATCGGCGATCTAGCCAAACCCGCAGTACGCGCGCTAGCAAAAGCGCACCAGCTGCCCAGCTTCGCCAAGAAAGATTCCACCGGCATCTGCTTCATTGGCGAAAAAAACTTCACACCGTTTCTAAAACGCTATCTAACCCCAACACCGGGCGCGATGGTCGACGTCAACCGCAAACCACTCGGCCAGCACGAGGGGCTACAGTTCTACACCCTAGGCCAACGCGGCGGCCTGCATTTAGGCGGCGTCAAAGGCGGCTCCGGCGCGCCGTGGTTTGTGATTGGCAAAGACGTACAAAACAACCAGCTGATCGTGCATCAAGGCGAACACGAGGCGCTGTATTCCAGCCGCTTACGCGCCAGTTTGCCACATTGGATTTCGCCCGCGCCGGTTGAGTTTCCATTGCGCTGTATGGCGAAAACTCGGTATCGGCAGGCGGATCAGGCGTGTGTTGTGACGCCTTGGCAAGGCGGATTAGAGGTGGTTTTTGATGTGCCACAACGCGCGGTGACGCCGGGGCAGTTTGTGGTGTTTTATCAGGGTGATGAGTGTTTGGGTGGGGCTGCGATTGAGCAGTTTGATGGGGTTTTTGGGGGATGGGGGTGATTTAGGCAATTTCAAAGCCTGGGACACATCAAAGCCTGGGACATCCACCCTTAGGTTTTAAAACCATCACACAGCCTAAAAGCCCGCACATATATCAATCCACGCCGTTCAAATTCGACCCATTTCCAAGCCAAAACAAACCCAACGCACACAACCGCAAAAGGGGCAAAAATAGTTCCACGTTGTCGTGATAAATTTTTTTTCAAAACCCGCGCAAAACCTATACCAAAAAGCGTGCGCTGGCTGATTTCCTTAGCCTTGTCGATTAATTTCTCCACTTCGCCAACCGCGCGCCAGTAACCTGAGCCGATGCCCTTAACGCGTTTAGTCCAGTGGACGTTATCTAATCCCAATTTGGTTAGCAC
>JAYTAO010000451.1:0-3136 GCA_043737435.1 Rhodanobacteraceae bacterium
GCAGCGCGGTAGGCTGGGTTGTCGGTTGCATTGCGCACGATAATGTCAAGTAATTCACCACGGCTAATTTCGCTCATTTTAACTGCTCCAAAAAAGTAGGGCCACCCGGATTGGGCGACGAGCGATACTTTCACGTTCCGTGCCAAGCCAAAAAACTGTGACCCAATGCGCACCTGCTTGTAACCACGGGCTTTTACTTGCGCTATTAAAAATATCATAAATGCGTCGTGGAGCAGACGCTCGTACAGATTAGAGCGATGGCTCCATTATGAGGATATTGCGGTTGTGTTGACTAGTCTGCCCGGACAGCGGATCGGTATTTTGAAACTGTAAGCGTAAGAGCCGTTCGCGCCTTTTGCCTGTCCAAGGGCAGAGCCGCACAAGTCCTGAGGAAGCTAAATTGGGTCATGAAGTTGGCTGCCACATGCTTCGACAGGCTCAGCACGAACGGTTTCCAGGGCACTGCACGCAGGTTAACCCTTTTCCCTAACAGTCCATTTTCGCGCGCACAAAATAGCCGCAGCGCCATTTTCGACCAGCCAAACCCTCCGCCGAAACCCTAAGTCATTGATTTTATTAGCGTCTAATTTTGGCGCGTTTTATGCAAAGTGCAGCGTATTCTTCGAAAAAATCATGGGGCGCCGGGCATGCAAGCACTTTGGGCGATTCAAACCGAGTTTAAACAGGCCGTGCGCGGGTTAATGCGCAGCCCGGCGTTTACTTTGCTGGCGGTGCTGACACTGGGCTTGGGCATTGCCGCTAATACCGCTTTGTTCACCGTGTTGAATGCGGCGTTTTTTCATCCGCTCGGCGTCAGGCAAGAATCGCGCGTGCTGGCAATGAATGAGATAGAGCGCGAAGCCAATCCACCTATGGCTGAGAGCAATACCGGCGCGCGTGGTCTGTCATATTTGAATTTCGTAGACTGGCGCAAGCTTCCGTTGTTCACCTCAGCGGTGCTGATTCAAGCTGTAGAGCTGCCGATGCGCAACGGTGCGGGGCAACGTTTGCTCAATGCCGCCGAAGTCACTAGCGGCTTGGCGGCAACCTTAGGTGTAGTGCCTTTGATCGGGCGGGACTTTTCCGTTGCAGAAGAAATTGCCGCTGGCAGCAATGGCCTGAAAGCGGCGATGATTAGCGAAACGTTATGGCGTGATCAATACGCCCATGCCGAATCCGTGCTGCAAAACACGATAACTATCGACGAGCAGCAATTTCAAATCGTGGGTGTCATGCCTGATGACACTTTGGGGACGAGCAAACGCGCAGTCGATGTCTGGCTTTCGCGCGCCCGCAGTGGCGATTTAAGCCGCCCCGGCAGCGCCAATGCCAGCCGGGGCTATGGCGCACTGTCGATCGCGTATGCACGCTTGGCCGATGGCATAAGCCTTGCCCAGGCCAGTGCCGCGCTAACGCAATTAAGCGCGCAGTTGGCTGAGCAATATCCCGATTCGAATCGCGGAAAAACCAGCTATTTGCGCCCGCTTCGCAGCTATCTTAATGGCGATCAAAGGCAAAGGTATCTTCTGATTTTTTGCGCGACCTTAATGCTGCTACTGATCGCCTGCGCGAATTTGGCGGGCCTGTTGAGTGCTCGGGTGTTGGCGCGCTCCGCCAGTATCGCCAGCCGCGAAATTTTTGGCGCTTCACGCAAATTAATCGCCTTGGGTTTGCTGATTGAGTGCGCGCTTTTGGCCAGTGCTGGCGTGTTGTTGGGCTTACTAGCGTCGAAGCTGTTATTAAGCGCGATCGCACCGATGTTGCAAAGCCAGCTAAGTAATTTGTCCAGCTTGGAATTGGACTGGCGCGTGATTGCGTTTGCCGCCGCATCCGGACTTATGGCTGCAATTTTGAGCGCGATTATTCCCGCGCGCTTTCTGTACACCATCAATTTAGCACAAGCCGCGCATGCGCAATCGCGTTCCAGCACCAGCAGCGGCGCGCAAAATCGCCAGCGCAAAATATTAGTCACCTTACAAATTGCGTTGAGCACGTGCTTATTAATCGGCGCACTGTTAATGCTGCAAAGTTTGCGGCGTTTGGTGAACGTCCAGCCTGGTTTTCAGACACAGTCCGTGCTGATGGCGCGGGTCAGCCTGCCTAGCAGCGCATTCCCAAACGACGCCGATGTTTTTAACGCGCTGGATTCCCTGCGTACGGAAAGCTTGAGTCTGCCGGGCAGCAAAAGCGTGAGTTTTGCGCAGTCCTTGCCGCTGACTGATCAGGACAATGGCACCGAGTTTGATTTGCTCAGCCAGCCCGCCGCGCGCGGCGAAAAGCCGGAAGCGCGGCTGCGCTTTATTGATGTGGATTATTCCAACACGCTGGTGATTCCGTTGAGTTCAGGTCGAGAGTTTGGCCTGGGCGACAGTGCAGAAGCCGCGCCGGTGATGCTGGTCAATCAAGCCTTTGTCGCACGCTATTTTAAAGGCCGAACACCTGAGCAAGTGCTGGGTCAAAACGTGCAATTAGGTTGGGGTGGGGACGCGGCAAAAACCATTGTCGGCGTGCTTGGCAATGTGCGCCACCGCAATCTAGCGGCCACTCCCGAGCCGGAAATGTATGTGCCGGTGCGGCAATTTCCAGTGCGCCAACTGTTTTTAATCGCCAAGCTTGAACCCGGCAACGCGGCGGCAAAAAGCGCCTGGGTCAATCGCATGCAGCAACGCTTAGCAACGGTCAATGTCGGCCCGGTGCAGTGGCTTGAACAAGCCCGCGATTCCACCCTGGTTCAGCCGAAACTGGCCGCCGTCCTGTTCGGCGCGCTGGCACTATCGGCACTATTTTTAAGCGCCGTCGGCCTCTTCGCGCTAATGCACTTTTTGGTCAGCCTACGCCAACGCGAATTTGGTTTACGCATGGCGCTAGGGGCGGCGAAATCGGGCATTTTTGCGCTACAGCTGCGCCAATCATTGCTGCTAGTGCTACTCGGCTGCGCCCTCGGTGCTGTGCTAGCGGGCGCGGGCGGTGCCTTGGTGCGGCAGTTCTTGTTCGAGACGCAAGCGCTGGACGCAGCGAGTTTTGCGCTCGCCATTGGCACCATGCTGCTGAGCGGCGCACTAGTCAGTCTATGGCCCAGCTGGCGCGCAAGTTCGGCAGATGCAAACTCGGTGTTGCGCTAAGCGACAGACGTAGA
>JAYTAO010000452.1:0-7739 GCA_043737435.1 Rhodanobacteraceae bacterium
CGATCATTACCTGCATTTTCGCGCCACCATTGATTGATCTCGGCGAAGATCTCATCTTCATCCTGCCAGCGATAAATCGGCAGTCCAAAGGTGGACTCGCTGATAAAGCTGTGGCAACGCACCGGCTCAAACGGCGCGCAGGTGCGGTCCGGGTTCAATTTATAGTCACCGGACGCGACCCAAACCTCCCCACGATATTCCAAGCGTACTTGCGCGGAACCCAACACATGTCCGGCCGGGTGCAAACTTAATTTCACGCCATGGTGGTTAATCACCTCACCATATTCCAAACCGGTCAGCTGAATCTGTGATCCTAAGCGTTTGCGTAAAATCGGCGCGCTCAGGTTGGAAGCCAAATAATGTCCGCTGCCGATACGCGCATGATCGCTGTGTGCATGCGTAATCACTGCGCGGTTTACTGGCCGCCACGGGTCAATGTAAAAATCACCCGGCGGGCAGTAAAGCCCTTCGGGTCTAGCGACGATCAGATCCTTGTCGGCGAAGGAGTGGGTCAATTTAATGATCGTCCATGCAGCTGCGAATAGTTTGTATCCGAACAATTTTCAAGACGCATTTTTCACTCGCGTTTTTGCTTGTTGCCCCGATTGGCGTTGCCTAACATCGCTTGGTTGCGAGATTGCAATTACGCATCGTGGGCGTGGCCATGTTGGCAATATGTGAAATTGACGATTAGTCGTCGGTAGGTGTGTTTGCCAACCCTTCGGCGTTCGCTCGACCAAAACGCGACATTGCCGCGATCAAACGCCGACAATGAATGCGCACACTGGCATCCACTCGCCGCCGCGCGCTTGCACAGAAAACCAACAACGATGCTGGGGCGTCAAAAAAGTGTTCAATTTTGTTCGTAGCGACCTTCACCCACATGGTGAACTTCGGAATATCTAAATTATTCAACATATGCATAGCTTTATTGGAGTTACTTAGCGGTCAACCGCGGTTTTTAGGTTGAAGACCGAAATTGGCTGGATGCCAGGACTGATGCTCAGCAACTCGCAAAGCAGCGCTGACCAGCGCAATTGCGCCGTGATAGCAAGGTGGTGATGGTGGAAATTGGTGCAGGCACCGCGATTCCGTCGCTGCGCTATTTTAGTCAAAGCATGAGCGAGCAATACCGCGCACGCATCATTCGGATTAATCCGTGCGAAGCGAAAGTGGCAAATGCATGGAATATTGGTATTGCCAGCGGTGCGCTGGCCGCTTTTGGCAGGGTTTGATGCCGCGCTTAAAGTTATGCGAGCGGGCATGTAATTGTAAAGACGTGCAAACGCCGCAAAGTTAGTCACGCTTTGCTACAACTGCTTGGTGATGAAATTGGCGTGAACTAAGTCGATCTAGATGGCTCGGTTAGAAGTGAATTTAAATTCATCAACAGGATCAGAATTTGCTGCAGTCGGGGGCCACGAGTGCCGCCGCTGTAAAAACTTATGCGATACTGCAACATCGTTAATTACATAATATGTTGCCATGCTTTCTGCTCTGACCATTGCGCTTAGCCTTGCTGCTGCGGTTGCACCAGTGCCAACTGACCCTAGCAAAGAAGAAAACAAGGCCGTCAGCGTTGAGGAACTTTCGCGTTTCGCGGAAGTATTTCGCGAAGTGCAGGCCAGTTTTGTCGAGCCCATTAGTGACCATGCGCTGATGGAAGCAGCGATTCATGGACTGCTTGTGCGCCTTGATCCGCATAGCGAATATCTGGTGCGCAAAGATCTTGAAGCATTTTCTGACGAAACCGCCGGCATTTACGCAGGCTTAGGCGTCGAGGTGCAGGTCGACGGGGGCGTTTTAAAAATTGTTAGTCCAATGGATGGATCCCCCGCCGCACGCGCGGGCTTAAGGCCGGGCGATGTTATTTCGCGCATTGACGGCGCGGTGATTGAAGGCGAAGCTGCTTATGCGGGCGTCGAGCTGTTACGTGGCACAGCGGGCTCGGCGATCAAATTGCAGATCGAGCGCGCGGGCGTAGAGTCGTTCGAAGTGGCACTCAAGCGCGAAGTCATCCAAGTCAAAAGTGCTAAAGCCGAACGCTTACCCGGCGGCATGGGTTTATTGCGGGTGGCGGCATTTCAAAATGACACCGTGCGCAGTTCCGAAGAGGCGTTACGCAAACTGCAGCAGAGCAAACCCTTGCGTGGGCTGGTGTTGGATTTACGCAGCAACCCAGGCGGGTTTGTAACCTCAGCGGTCGGCTTGGCGGATCTATTTTTGGAACAAGGCACGATTGTATCGACCAAGGGCCGTCAGCCCAGCGCAAATACAGACATGAAAGCGACCCCGGGCGATATCTTAAAAGGCGTGCCGATGGTGGTGTTAATAGATGCGGGCAGCGCCTCTGCCGCCGAGATTGTCGCGGGAGCACTGCAGGATCAGCATCGGGCCATTATCGTTGGGCAAAAAAGCTTCGGCAAAGGCTCGGTACAGTCACTATTACCGTTATCGAACGGGGATGGCTTGCGGCTAACCACAGCGCGGTATTTCACGCCCAGCGGAAACTCTATTCAAGCGCGCGGCATTTTGCCGGACGTGCCGTTGGACTCCCTGAGTTTATCGCGTATGGAATTAGGCCCGCGCCCAGTGACGGAGGCAGATTTGGCAGGACATCTGCATCAAATCCCTTTGCAAATTCCCATCGCCACACACGAGGGCAAAGGTGCCAGCACACCCGCCGTAGAAAGTGATTACGCGTTAAGCGAAGCGGTCAATATTTTGCGTGCCGTAGCCTTTGAGCGCGCAAGATCAAACACAGTGCAGGGCGGGCAAGGCCCTGTGAAGGAACAGCATTAAAATGCAATATTCACGAATTCAGCAGATGGGCTACGCGGCCCTGTTTTTCGCAACGCTACTCAGTATTTCAATGCACGCCGGAGCCCAAGCCGGGTTGCCGCAAGCTTCGGTGGCGGTTGCTGCAGAAAAACATCCTGGCATGCGCGCGCTAGCAAAAATGGCGGCTGCAGGCGACGCCACCCGCGAAGCAAATTATATTACTTTGCTTGACGGTGCCATCTATCAACAAAGCATTATTGACGCGATCAGTCGGCCTGCAGAAGGCAAGGCCTGGAAAGATTATCGGCCGATATTTTTAACGCCGGCGCGCATAGCCGGCGGGGTGAAGTTTTGGCAGGAAAATCGGGCAGCACTTGCGAGCGCGGAAGCGCAATATAAGGTGCCAGCAAATTATATTGTCGCGATTATTGGCGTAGAAACGCTTTACGGCAGCAATGTTGGAAAGTATCGCGTGCTTGATGCGCTGACCACATTGGCACTCTATTACCCACCTAGAGCAGAGTTTTTCGCAGGTGAGTTGCGCCAGTTTTTGCAGTTTTCGCAAACTCCAACGATCAAGCTCGACGCGACGAAAGCGTTAGGCTCTTACGCCGGTGCGATGGGACTGGGTCAATTTATTCCCACCAGCTATGTCAAATATGCCGTTGACGGCGATGGCGATGGCGTGATTGATCTGTGGCAAAGTAAACGCGATATCACCGCGAGTGTCGCGCATTATTTCAGCGTGCACGGCTGGCAGTACGGCGAACCGGTAGTAGCGAATACCAAAATCGCGCAACACGCCAGCGATGTGAGTGATATGGGCGTGTTACCCAACACTACCGTTAAAGCCTTAGCAAAGCTCGGCTACCGGGTGCAACGCGCGCCGGGTCAACCCAGAGCTAAACCGAATGCCAAGGCCAGCATGATTGTATTGGAAGGCGAGTCAGGCCCAGAACATTTCATCAGCTTTCAAAACTTCTACGTGATTACGCGCTACAACCGTTCCCCCCTGTACGCGATGGCAGTGCACCAATTAGCCGGTGAAATCGCGCGCGAAATGCAGCGGACAGGCACGCAATGAACGCAACCTGGCATGTGCGATGCTCCAGAGGTTTAACGCTGTGCGTACTAGCGTTGTTGTTAACAGCCTGCGGCGCAAGCCCGGTCAAATCCGTTTCGCACTCAGCCGCGGTGCCGCACAGCTACTACGATGGCGCGCCGCCAGCACCACTAGATTTGGATAAAATCCCCGAGCCCGTTCCGAAGTATGAGCCCGTGGCACGCTATGGTAATCCGGTGACTTATTCAGTGCTCGGGCGAAAATATGGCGTGTTATCCAGCCGCGCAGGCTATGTGGAACGCGGTACCGCGTCGTGGTATGGCACCAAGTTCCATGGCAAGCTGACCAGCAATCGCGAACCGTATGATATGTACAGTTTTACCGCCGCACACAAAACATTGCCGATCCCGACTTACGCGCGGGTCACCAATTTAGCGAATCAAAAAAGTATCGTGGTACGCATCAATGATCGCGGGCCGTTTGTCGGGGATCGTATTATTGACTTGTCTTACGTCGCTGCGCTTAAGCTAGGCATGCAGCAACAAGGCACGGCGCAGGTAGAAGTCGCGACGATTACGCCGGGTGAGGCGGCGCTTACCCCAATGTTGGCAGCCAATACGCAGGGTTTAAATGACGGTTCGTTGCGCTACACACCGGGCGCAAGTGTTGGAGCAATTTCGGCACCGCGGCCAACACAGCTGCAAATCCCAAGCGAATCTCAATTGGTCTTGCTGCAATGCGGCGCTTTTGGTGATTTTTCCAATGCCAACGCGCTAAAAGTGGCTCTTTTGGAAGCGGGATTCAGCGACGCGCGGGTAATCAGCGGGCAAGATCAACTCAATCGCGTTGTACTCGGGCCGCTCAACGGCAAAGCCGATGCCGACAGCATCAGCCTAAAGTTAAAAGCTAGCGGTTTCGCGGCCCCGAAAGTGATTGTGCAATAGCGCAATCACAGCAACACTCGTCAGTCACTCTTCAAAAGCTCGGCATGCCTTCTCTATTTCATAGTTCCCAATTTTTTGCGCGCGGCATTATCTTTGCGTGCGCTTTTGCACTTGCATCAACATCTATCGCACAAATTACGCCGGTGCCCACACCCACCGTTGCCACGCCTGCCGTTCCAAAACCACAAGTGCCCGTGCCACAAGCACTTACACCCGGCACCATGCCCATTCCCGCAGCGCCGGTATTGCCAGTCAAAAGCTATGTCCTTATTGAGTTTGAAACCGGTCAAGTTTTGGCGGAACAGAATCCGACTTTGCGGGTGGAGCCCGCCAGCATCACCAAAATTATGGCGGCATACGTCATTTTTGAAGAACTGCGCGCGGGAAGACTAAAATTAACCGATGAAGTCACGATTAGTGAGCACGCATGGCGGATGGAAGGTTCGCGCATGTTTGCCAAAGTAGGCGACAAAATCCCGGTCGAACAACTGATCCTTGGCATGATCGTGCAAAGTGGTAACGACTCTACCGTGGCGCTTGGGGAACACGTGGCTGGCACCGAAGAAGCGTTTGTGGCCATGATGAATTCTTACGCGCAAAAAATGGGGCTGAGCGGCACGCACTTCACCAATGCGCCGGGCTTAAGTGACCCAAACCACTACAGCACCGCAAGCGACATCGCAAAACTTGCGCGCATCATTATTCGTGACCATGCGGATTTTTATAAATGGTATTCAGTGCGCGAATTTAGCTGGAACAACGTCAAGCAATACAACCGCAACCAGCTATTAGCCCGCGACCAGAGCGTCGATGGCATGAAAACTGGACATACAGAAAACGCAGGTTTTTGCTTGGTCGCATCGGCAAAACGGCAAGATTTCCGCTTGATTTCGGTGCTGATGGGATCTGAATCCGAATCCATGCGCACGCAACAATCGCAGGCGGTTTTGAACTACGGCTTTCGGTTTTTCGAAAGCCATCAACTATACGCGGCGAATCAAGTATTGAAAGAACCTGAACTTTATAAAGGCGAGACCGATACCGTTAGCTTAGGCGTGCAAAGCCCACTACGCGTCGTTATTCCTCGTGGCCACTACGAAAAACTGGCCGCAAGTATGGAATTACCAAGTGTGCTGACCGCGCCGATCACGCAAGGTCAAGTGCTCGGCCACGTGCGCGTCCGGCTGGACGATAAGCTGGTCGCCGAACGTGACTTAGTGGCGCTGAAAGCGATTCCTGAAGGCGGCTTTTTTAAGCGTATGAGTGATGGGATTGCTTTGTGGTGGCGCACTGAGTAGGTAGCGCTCCCGCAGCGTAAGTGCGTCAACCCTTGACCTCAACCGCATCCGGCGTGCCTTTAATGATGCCGGCGCGCAATTCGCGACTCAGGATCACTTTGGAATCGTCGCCTAAGCGCTTGAGTTGATCGCCAAAATCCAGCTTGCTTTTCTCATCTGGCCATATAACGCCGGTTTCTTTCATCATCAGCACGCAGTTTTTGATCAAATTTGGATCGAAAAATTCTGGGCCGGAGGTTTCTTGCAACAACGCAATACGCTGCGCAGTTAAGCTCGCCAATTTTTCCAGCTCGGCAGCACTCAGCTGCTTTGGACCGTGCTTATTGAGCACTGAGATCACGATGTAATAGCGCTGAAAGGTCTGTAACAGACCTTTCGCCAACACCATCAAACTAAATTGCGCTTCCGAACCTTCAATGGGCCTGCAAACGCTCATCGTCGCTAGATCTTCGTTCAACACTTTATTGTCAACCAAAAACCGCACGGTAGCTTCAATTTGAGTGCCAAATTCTTCACTGGTCCAGGGCAAAAAAAGCTCGGTTTTAATTAATGGGTAAAATAATTTACCCAAACTAACTACACCGTGCAGTGATAATCGGCGGATATTTAAGAAACAGCATGCGACCCAACTTACCGTGGCAAACAAATGCAGAATGTTATTGCGGTAAAATGAAATAAGTACGCCGTCGTCGCCGTCGCTAATCAAAACATCGCCCAAGGGATGCTTAATTCGTCGGATCCACTTCATCGATTCGCCGTATGCAATAATCTCTTCCGGGGATTTTGCCGTTACTGTCACTCGATCTGAATAGGGAATGGCGATCAATAAGCGTTTCGCCAAATCAAGTGTGCGAATTAAATCAGCTTCGCCCATCGCATGTTTAGGCGTACCCAGTAACGCAATAGCAAGCAGTGAAATAGGATTAACATCAGCGGCGCGATTAATATTGATAAGCACCTGATCGGATAGCTCGTCAATAACACCAGGGTACCAAGCGGGACGCGATTCGGCATTAAACCCTTCAGCGCGCCAATTGGGCTCATGCCGGGCAAGCATATCGTTTAATTCGATCGGTTCACCAAAATTGACCGCGACAGCGCCATATTTCTCTTTTAATAAGCGAAAGCTTTTCAGCAGCCCCCAAATTGACTCCTTGCTTTTCGGCCGCCCGGAAAGCTCGCCCAAATAACTTTTTCCTTCAATTACTTTCTCATAGCCAATATACACGGGTTGAAACACAACGGGCCGCTGTGGATTGGTCAAGTAACTCCGAACTGTCATCGACAACAAACCGGCTTTAGCAGGCGATGCGCGACCCGAACGGCTGCGTCCACCTTCAATAAAATACTCAATTGAAAAGCCTTGCACGATTAATTCGCTCATGTAAGCGCTAAAAACCGCTGCGTATAAGGGGCTGGCTTTAAAACTTCGGCGCATAAAAAAGGCGCCGCCACGACGTAAAATTGGGCCCACGATAGGTAGATTAAGATTAATTCCCGCCGCAATATGCGGAACCACAATACCGTTTGAATACAGCAAGTAGCTCAGCAATAAATAATCCATATGGCTGCGATGGCACGGGACATAAACAACTTCACGGCCCGGCGCTACTTTCTGTAGCGTGTCAAAGTGATTAATTTTTACGCCGGAAT
>JAYTAO010000453.1:0-7724 GCA_043737435.1 Rhodanobacteraceae bacterium
CCGCACCCGCCGCGCTTGCCATGGATTTCTCCGTTAAACTGATGCACCAAGTTTTCCCCTCCCGCAATGTCTAACTTACGACTTTACAACACCCGCACCCGCACGACCGAGCTGTTCGTACCGCAAGACCCAGCGCGGGTCACGATGTATTGCTGCGGCCCGACCGTTTACAGCTTTGCCCACATTGGCAACGCTAGGCCACCGGTGCTGTTTGGCTTGCTGGCACGCGTGCTTAAGCGGCGCTATCCCAAGGTGATTTACGCGCGAAATATTACCGATGTAGACGACAAAATAAACCAAGCCGCGATCGCGCAAGGCGTGCCGATCTCGGTGATCACGGAGCGCTTCACCCAGGCCTATTTGGAGGATACCGGTGCGGTTGGCGCCGACTTCCCGGATGTGCAGCCTAAAGCCACTGCGCACCTTGCTGAGATCATCGAGATGTGCGAAAGCTTGATTGCCAGCGGGCACGCCTATGAAGCTGCCGGTCACGTATTGTTTGATGTGATGAGCTTTCCAGCATATGGTCAATTGAGTCGGCGCAGTCTGAAAGAAATGATTGCCGGCGCGCGCGTTGAAGTTGCGCCGTACAAGAAATACGCCGCAGATTTCGTGCTTTGGAAGCCCTCGACGCCTGAGCTTCCGGGTTGGGATAGCCCGTGGGGACGCGGCCGTCCCGGTTGGCACATCGAATGCTCTGCGATGGCGAAAGCGCATTTGGGTGAAACGATCGACATCCATGCCGGTGGCAATGATTTATTGTTTCCGCATCATGAAAACGAAGTGGCGCAAAGCACCTGCGCGCACGGCGGCAAGATTTTCGCGAACTACTGGCTGCACAACGGCATGTTGACCGTTGACGGTGCGAAGATGAGCAAGTCTTTGGGCAACATTCATTTGATTAGCGATTTGCGCACGAAATATCGGCCCGAGGCGCTGCGTTACTGGATGTTGAGCGGCCATTACCGACAGCCGTTGGATTTTTCCGATGCGGCGATGCTGCAAGCAAAAACGACTCTAGATCGCGTTTACGCGGCTTTGGATTCCTGTAGCGATGTAGCTGCCGCCGCCGAGATCGCTGTTGACGCGGTCATGGCGGCACTTTGCGATGATCTTAATACGCCAATGGCGTTAGCGGAACTCAATGCGCTTGCCAAAGAAACGCAGAAAGCTGAGGGCGCACAAGCAAAGGCGCTTGCGAAAGGGCGTTTGTTGGCAGCAGGCGAATTGCTTGGGTTGTTACAAAGCGAGCCGCAAGTTTGGTTCCAAGGCGAACTGCAGTCCGATTCCGATGCGGCACGATTCGATGCGTTGATTGCCGAACGGCAAGCGGCGCGCGCGGCAAAAAACTATCTGCGCAGTGACGAAATACGCAAAGAATTTGCCGATGCTGGGGTCGTCATCGAAGACACCGTCGGCGGCGCGCGTTGGCGGCGGATTTAATACGATGCCTGTAATGCCTGTAATGCATGAAGCGAGCGCGCAGGTGCTGCCGAGCTTTAGCGATGTGCAAAGTGCAGCGGCGCTACTCGCTGGCATCGCGCATCGCACGCCGGTGATGCGTTCGGATACGCTTGATCAACGCGTGCGCGCACAAGTATTTTTAAAATGCGAAAACTTTCAGCGCATGGGCGCTTTTAAGTTTCGCGGTGCCTACAACGCCATGGCGCGCTTGAGCGACACACAGAAGCAGCGCGGTGTTCTGACACATTCTTCCGGCAACCATGCCCAGGCCATTGCGCTGTCGGGCCAAATATTAGGTGTCAACACTACCATTGTGATGCCGCAAGATGCGCCCGCCGTAAAACTGGCCGCAACGCGCGGCTATGGCGGGAATATAGTTCTGTACGACCGCATGGAAACCACTCGTGAAGCGATTTCAGCGAATTTACTCGCCATGCACGGTTACAGTTTTATTCCACCTTTCGATCATGAACACGTCATCGCTGGGCAAGGAACAGCGGGTTTAGAGTTGCTTGAACAAGCAGGTGCTTTAGATCTGTTGTTGGTTTGCTTGGGCGGAGGCGGATTGCTATCCGGCTGCGCGCTGGCCGCTAAGGCGCTAATGCCGCGTTGCAAAGTCATTGGCGTAGAACCGCTTGCCGGAAATGACGGCATGCAAAGTTTGCGCGCCGGTAAACTGATCCAGTTTAATAATCCCGATACCATCGCTGATGGCGCACGCACCGCGCCGTGCGAACGCACCTTTGAGCTGATTCAAAAACACGTCGATGACATTGTTTGCGTGAGCGATCAGGAATTACTGCAAACGATGTTCTTTCTATGGGAACGCCTAAAAATCGTCGTTGAGCCCACCGGAGCGCTTGCAGTGGCCGCGATTTTGCACAATAAAGTTGAGGTGGCGGGTAAACGCGTGGGCGCGATTGTCAGCGGTGGCAATGTGGATTTAAAACAGGTGAATAGCTTGTTTGCGGGTTGCAACTGAATTTTTTACAGGGTTAACGGCTAGCCGCGCATAGCGCTTTCACTTCGTTATTGAGCGGGGTCGCGCAAGCCCATTCTTTGCGTCCCAAATCGACGGCAGCATGCACCATTTCGTTAGGCGCGTCCTGCAACGCCTGCACAAAATTTTGCTCGACAGCACGGGCAAGTTCGCCGGTTAGGCGCAGTCCAAGTTGGCGTCTAAACTTTAAAAGATCGATCTGTAAAAAGCCGCCGCGTAAATTGAGCGCTAAAGCATGTTTCAGCTGCGCCTCCCAAGGCCCATGGGCGTCCAGTGCAAAAGTTACGCGCGCCAAATTCAGCCGGGTGTACGGCCAAGTCGGGCGCTGTAACGCCGCCCGTTCTAGATAGCCACGCGCCTGACGCAAAGCTTGGATGCTTGCCTTTGGCGTGGGCGCAGATTCCGCATCCATTAGAAATACGCGCCCCACCAGATCCAAGGTTGCCGCATCCCAACCGGCCGCATTGGCAAGCGCCCGCGCCTGCAGTGGCGCTTGGCTCCAGCGCCTGGGCTCAAGCGCGCCATTGGCTTGGGCGTACAGCAAATTCTCAAGACGCGAGGTCGCCACACCCAACCAAGCCACATATACCCCTGCACTTGCCAACGCGGCAAGCCCAGCGCTGAGTAAGCATTTCAGCACAAACGGCATCTAAGTTAATTCCAGCGCTTAACTGGATTTCTTTGCATGTTCGCCGTAATAGCCATAATGGGGTTGATAACCGTCTGCGTAATAAGAATATCGGCCGTAGCCATAGCCATGTGAGTGCTCGCCAACTCTGTTGATCACCACGCCCAACAATGGCGCGTCAACTCTGCGCAGCCGCTTCACGCCAGATTGCGCCGCTTGATAAGGTGTTTGATCTGAGCGAACCACATAAATCACGCCGTCAACAAGGCGCGAAAGCACGAGTGCATCGCTCACTGCCAATGCCGGCGCACAGTCGATGACAACATACTCAAAAACTTTGCCCAGATTGTCTAGCGCGTCAGAGAATTTCTGCGAAGAAAGCAACTCTAGCGGGTTCGGTGGGATGACACCTGCGGTCATAATATAGGTATTGCTGCCCTCCAACTGATGCACACACTCGGAAATTTTGGCTTCACCCGAAATAAACTGCGACAGTCCAAACTGTGGTTTGCCATCACCAAACGCGCGCGCCACCGTTGGGCGGCGTAAATCGGCGTCAATCAGCAATACCTTACTCATCTGGCTCATCGCCTGTGCCAAATTCAGTGATAGCGTCGTTTTACCCTCTCCCGGCACAGAAGAAGTAACCAAAATACGGCGATGCTGCTTATCTAGCGTGGACAATAATATGCCCGTGCGTACCGTTCTAATAGACTCACTAAAAGCCGTCTTTGGGTGATTAAGAAAATACAGCATCGCATTCTCGTCTTTGGCAAATTTCAGCTGCGGCACGAGTCCAAGCACGGGGAGTTGCAAATGCTTTTCTACATCTTCCGCAGTTTTGATGGTGCTATCCAAGTGCTCAAGTACAAATGCCAACAGCACACTCAGCAACAATCCCATTATGGCCGCCGCGACCATGCTGCGCTTAGTGTTCGGCGAAATGGGTGCGCCAGATGCGGTGGCTTGTTCGACGATGCGAGCGTTGGTGGTACGGAAATCGGTCAGTTGGTCAGTTTCTTTCTGTTGATTTTGAAATTTTTGGTAAATCAATTTGTTTGCTTCAAATTCACGCTGCAACCGGCTTAGTTCAATGGATTTCCGGTTGCCTCCTTGAACGCT
The DNA here is from genome assembly GCA_043737435.1 of Rhodanobacteraceae bacterium. Lineage (GTDB taxonomy): Bacteria > Pseudomonadota > Gammaproteobacteria > Xanthomonadales > SZUA-5 > JANNYA01. The sequence goes on from JAYTAO010000453.1 coordinate 4,215, forward strand.
GGATTGCGCGCTACTTAACTGCGATTGCATTTGCTGCTCAATATTGCGCGCGTTCTCATAGGCTCGAACTTCGGCGTCTGCGGCCCCAGACAGTGCGGCATTGAAGTTAGTAAAAGCCAGCGCCTCCTCGCTTTTAGCGGCGCGCATTTTTGGGTGCTCTGCACCGTAGCGACCCGCCAAGTCGGCTACATTTTGCTGCGCTTTGGCATAAGCATCGCGCACGCGCGCCACTCCTTCGCTGTTTACCAACGCGAACACGGTTTTCAACTGATTCGATTTACGCGCGCTAAGGATTTGTTGGTACATGCTTTCGCGATTTAGCCGCTCCGCACGCGCCTCAGCCACACGCGGCATCAGCATCTGCACGGTTTGTGCACCCATGGTGTCCTCGCCATCCGAAGAAATATTGTTCGCCACCAGATAGGCCAACACACGCGCTTCTGCGGCGTCAACATTCTTCTTTAAATCGGTACTTTTCACTTCAAGCCAAGAATTGGCTTTGTTGATCATCTGCAGTCGCGCGTCTAGCGTGTTTTCGATATACGAATCGCCAAGCTGGTTTGCCAGTATCGCCGCAAGTTCGGGATCAGACACATCAAAACTGAGCCGCACCAACTGTGAGTTGCGCACTGGATCCACGCGAACCGAGCCTTGAACTATAGCCACCGCTAATTGTTCGCGCACAACCTTGTCGGTAGGTGCTGCTTGGTTTTTGTTTGCCCAAGGAATAATGCTTGCCAAAGAAAGTTTACTTTTACGATTTAGACTCGCTAGCACCCGATCTACACCGACTTTCTCGACCACCTTTTCCGCTAAAGGTCGGGTCTTAAGAATTTCGTACTGAGTTTGCAAATATTCGAAGTTTTGCTGACCTTGGCCATAGGTTTCTTGACTTGCGGTAAAACGAACATTTTCGCGGTCGATCAACAATGTTGATGTGGCTCGAAAAATGGGTACCTCTAGCGCGGCACTCAAGGCACCTAAAACGCCAAAAAGCAAAGTAATTGCTAGGATACTGTAGCGATGTCTAGCAACGATACGTAAATACTCATGCAGTGAATCCTGCTGGGTGCTTTTGGCGTTTTCCAGTAGTTCGTTGGCGATCTTCGGGTGCGCAGTAGGGGCCGTCATATTTTTTAGAAAAAACTCTCTTCGACACTGATGATGTCACCTGGACGTACTTCTGCGTCTAGTTTGACTTTACGCGGGCTAGTGCTGCTGCCGGCGACTTCACTAATTACATAAATGCGGCTGGTTGATGCGCGTTCGGTAAAACCGCCGGCAATTGAGATCAGTTTGCGTACGGTCATGCCAGGCACGAAAGGATAGCCGTTAGGGCTTTTGACTTGACCATTGATGTAGACGGATCGATAAGTTCGGATGGTCACATTAACGCGTGGATTTACCAAAAAGCCGGACTTAAGTTTTTGCCTAAGCAATCGTTCGACTTGTTTGGTCTTTAGGCTGAGTACGATCACCTCCCCAATCAAAGGGAAAGCGATTTTGCCCGACTCACCGACGGTGTAGTCCTTAGACAAATCAGGCTCGCCAAAAACTTCGACGGAAATAAGATCTCCCGGTGCCAAAGCGTAATCAAAAATCACATTTTTTTGAATAGTTGCGGTAACAGTGCTGGGCAAAGTTGCGGCATGCGCGGGTGCCAGCGCTAAATTTGTCGCAACCATTAACAATGCGAGCCAGCCAAAAATTGGAATGACCCGCGCACGGGAGCTGCCACGGCTCGTAAATGATTTAAACCTAGTTATTAATGTGGCTAGTGCCTGCCTTTGAAACTGCGCTTGCATAACAATAAGGTTCACCAAGAAAAATGGGCGAGATAACAATGATTCAACCAACGGGGAGCATTTTCGTCTGTGCAATCTTTCAGCGATCTAGACAGACGACTCAAACTAGGTTGAAAGCACTGAACTGGCGCTGAGCATTACTCAAACGTAGAACTATCTTTAAGCTGTTATCCCTTCACTGTTCCCTAAATTGTGCCGGGAAAACAAAAAAAGGGTATCGCAGCGCGACACCCTTTAAATTTCGAAAAACAATTGCTTAAGCCTAGGGCTAACTGGCCAAGCTAAAGCGATGCTTCGAAGCTAACGCTGAACTCATCGCGCTCAAAATCGTAAATTGCATTAGTTGCCGAGCTTGCATTCGCCACAGCAGCATCTCGTCTATAGGATTTATAACCAGCCCCTAAACTTAACCAATCACGCAATTTGTAATCAGCTGAGAGGCCCCAAAAGTTCAGGTTGTCGTCTCGAAGAGTCCTATCGTTCGCCAAATATTCCGAGGTTGAGTGGCCCGCATCTATTCCAGTATGGAAACGATCTGACCAACCATGCGTCCAGGACAGCGTGATATCGCGCGCAATTAGATACTCAGTTCCAGCGGCAGCGCCAGCAAAGCTACCGAGAAAATCGACCGATTCCTGGGTGCCTCGGGTGGCGCTGAGGTCAATGACTGAGTACGAACGGGGTTTAAACTGTAGACCGACATCCCAAGCCACGCCAGAGTAGCCTTGCAGCCTAGAGTCATCAAAGGCACGGCGAGTGCGACCAAAGCCGATGTGACCAGATGTTTTCGCAGTTGCGTCAAACTCTAAACCCAACAAATAAGTACGAATAGTGCTGTCGAGAAAATAATTAGTCAGCAGCGCGCGCGAGCGGCTATTGTCATAACTAATCTCGGAATTGTTCGCGGAAAAATAGACCTGAGTTTTAGGCGCTACGCGCCAGCCAAGACGGCCATCAACATAGCGAAGATCACGATCACTGCGGACTGAGTAAGATTCGTTGTTAATGTAGTTGATGTTGGAAACCCCAGCACCGAGTCCTAAAGAACCTCGTGCTCCGGGCGCGCCGTAATTAACATTCGCATCAAGGCCTTTACGTTCCCAACGATCAACGTCCGTAACAACTGTATTCTGCAGGCCCTGAAGCGAATTCGTGCCGCGCCGATCATGGCCTCGCTCTAGTGAGGCACCCAAATCAATCTTGGTGCGTACACTCGGCGATATGGCGACCCCAGCCTTTAGACGATGATCAGTGAAGTTATCGTTGCTCGAGTCCTGGTATCGCCCGGATTCCAACTCGTAACTCAATGAAAAACTACGAACCTCGTTGCCTGCATCCAAGCGGACTCCCGGCGAAATTAGCGTGAAAAAACTACTTACTTCAGCCGTGTTGGATTGGCCAACGTTTGAGTCATGCCCAACGGTCAAGCCCAAAGTTGGCTTTACACGAAAAGGCCCAGCTTGAACTCCGGTTCCCTCTTGGGCATGAGCGAAGCCTGCGGCAGCAAGTGATACTGCAAGTGCTAGTGCTGTTTTAGCCATGTTAATTCCAATACTCCGACGTGGGGCGTACTTAAACATGTGCCGTATTTAAGTCAAAATGTGACTCAGCGCATGCATTCCCCGTTACTGTAACTTAACCTAGTAGATGAACTCTAGTCCTTAGAGCCTTCTAATTGCAGTAAAAGTTGTCGTGCTTCAGTTGG
>JAYTAO010000454.1:0-7723 GCA_043737435.1 Rhodanobacteraceae bacterium
GCTATTATTTGGTGCACAACGCTGCTCGCATCACAACGATGCGTGGTGGCCACTTAAAACTTGAATTTTCGGGAGCCCATTCATGACTACATTTCGCAAGCTCAGCTACGCCTTGACGGTCGGGCTGGCTCTTACTGCACTTGACCCCGCACTTACCGCGTTCGCAAAGGCCAAAGAACCGGCGCGGGAAGTTATTGACGTGACGCTATCCGGTCGCAAAAACCCGAAGTCTAGCGGGATGAACCAAAGTGTTGCGAAACTAGTTCAAAAAGCGCAAAAACTTGCTGAAGACGATAAATTTGCCGAAGCACTTTTGCTTTTAGATCAAGCCTTGACTAAAGCAAAAACCCCTTATGAAATTGCCAAAACCAATCAAATTAAAGCTTCGTATTTGTATAATTCAGAGGACTTCGAAGCTGCAATTTTGGCGGGGCGCGCAGCGATAGCGGCCAATGGTTTGGACAATGTTGAACATTTGCAGAGCAAGCTATTTGTTGCGCAGTTGCTAACCCAAAGTGAAAAATACGGAGAGGCAATCAAGGCTTTTGACGACTATGCTGCCGATGCCCCAAAAATCAAAGGTGCCGACTACATTTTACAGGCAGGCAATTATTACTACTCAGATAAGTTCAAAGATGCGATCAGATATGCCGACAAAGCGTTTGCGAGCGGCGACGCACCCGGAAAGTCCTGGTATCAGATAAGGCTGAATAGCCTATATCAAGGCGAAGACTATAATGGCGCTGCCGCCTATGCAATTGAGTTAATGGCGAAAGAACCAGAAAACCTTCAGTGGCTTTCCATCGCTGTCTCATCTTATTTAAGCCTAGATAAAAACACAGAAGCTCTGGCGCTGCTGAATGCCGCTAAAAGCAGAAACCAACTTAATTCGGAGGAACTGTGGACGCAGCTTTACCAGCTCTACAGCAACACCGACCAATTCAGTGAAGCCGGTGCGGCGATCGAAGAAGGGATCGCGAAAGGATTTTTAAAAAGCGATGCAAAGCGTTTGTCGTCACTGGGGCAAAATTACTACATGGGTGCGCAAGCAGTGGAAGGAAAGCCAGAGGCGAAACCTATGCTTGACAAGGCCATTGAAGCGTTTAAACGCGCCATTCCACTCGACCAGAAAAGTGGCGAAGCTGAACTTTGGCTTGGGCAAATATTACTGCTCGACCGCGACGAGCCTAAGGCTAGCCGAGACTATTTAGCATCCGCTGTCACAAAAACCTTAGACAAACCAGGCAACGCTTATTACTTGCTGGGTGTCGCGGAAGATCAAGTGGGTAATCGAGTCGCTGCGAAAGCAGCGCTGGTCAAAGCTCAAAGCTATCCAGAATCGAAGGGTAATGCGACAACCTATCTCAAGAATTTCAAATAGCACAACACAACTTTCTTGTTTGATTCGTTTGCCAAGGCGAACAAAAATTGCGCCTGCCGCCTTGTGCGGTATGCAGCAATTAGTGTAGTTTTAGTTTTATTCAAGTCTGTCGAAAGTCATGGGTTGCATGCACCATAGCGCCTATGCATTTCGCCAGCCACTCAACTAACATAAGTCAATGACCTTGACCTAAGTACCAAGACTAAAAGCGAGAGACGATGGCCTCACGATTGGAAAAAAAAAGCGGCTTGAATATGCGTCGGATCACGGCAATCACCCTGACGACCATCGCGCACATTGTTATATTCGGTACGCTGATGTTGCCGGTAAAGGCGCCTGAGAAGGTCACTGTGGACCAAGAGGAAGAGGTGTCAATTATTGACCTCCAACCGCCACCGCCACCGCCACCGCCACCGCCGCCACCGCCACCGCCGCCACCACCACCACCGCCGGTGAATACGCCGCCACCGCCGCCGCAGCCGCTGCTTGACTTGCCGCCGCCACCGCCGGAAGCCCCACCGGAAGCGACTACGACAGAAGCGACTGAAGAGCGCGGTGTCATTGCACCACCCGCACCACCCGTCGAACCGGCGCCGCCGCAGATATCTGAGGCCGGTCAGGACATTGGCTATAATCGTCAAATACAGCCGCGTTACCCGCCGGTAATGATGCGCCGTGGCGTTGAAGGCAAGGTCATGTTGCGCGTACTCGTTGGCGAAGATGGTTCACCTGTTACGATTGAAATCGAAGATGGCTCAGGTCACCGGGAATTTGACCAGGAAGCGAAACGTGTGGTCGCAAAATATAAATTTAACCCGAAAAAAGTGAACGGCGCCGTTCAACAAGGCTGGGTCCGCGTTCCCGTCGTATTTAGAATGGAGGGCTAACCCATGGCTCAAGATGCAAATAATTCAGCTACACCAGCACCAGTCGCGGCAGAAAGTGTTCCAGCTCCTACGCCAGCAGCGGTACAAAACGCTACGGAAGCCATGCAAGCTATCCCTGCTCCATCGGCCGGGCTTGATCCGTATCCTAGCGTTGGTGTGGACGCCGGCGAGTTGACGGTAAATATTCCGCAGCTCGCGACGCCGGGAATGAACGATGCCCCGACAGTCAGTGCCCAATCTTTACTGCAAAATAACGAAGCGCTTGCATTAACGAATATGGGTTTTGACCACCTGATTCATAGCGCCGATCCGGTCGGTATGACTGTACTTTTTGTCATGTCCGTCATGTCGGTAGGTACTTGGTATTACATCTTTTTCAACGTGTTTCGGGCCTTCGTGGTCAATGCCCGTACTGCCGGGGTTATGGCAAAGTTTTGGGACGCAACTACGCCCGCCGAAGCTTCTGCGGCAATGCAAGATGAGCCTGACTATGAGCCGTTTTCCAAAATTGCGCTCGCGGCCGCCAGCGCCGCTGCGCATCACGCGGACGCCCAAGGCGGTCGTATGGCAGAAGCGCTTTCACGCCAGGAATTTATAGATCGGGCAATTAAACAGTCGGCGACGCGTGAGTCAGCAAAATTCGATAGTGGCTTGACGCTGCTTGCGACTGTTGGATCCACCGCTCCGTTCGTTGGACTATTCGGAACGGTGTGGGGTATTTATCACGCCCTTGTCGGGATCGGACAGCAAAAACGCGTGTCAATGGATGTTGTGGCGGGCCCAGTCGGTGAAGCCCTGATCATGACTTGTATCGGTTTAGGTGTCGCTATTCCGTCAGTATTGGCCTACAACTATTTTGTACGCGGTAACAATCGAATGAAAGATAAAATTGAAACATTCTCCAAAGATCTCTTTGACTTTTTTGCTACGGGTGAACGGGTGAGGTTGGTCAAATATGGTGCTCGTCAGTCCGAACCCCGCGTAGTCTAGGAGTATTTTATGTCAATGAGTTCAAGTAGTGATACCGGTCACGGTGCCCCTAAAGCGGACATCAACACTACGCCTTTGGTGGACGTGATGTTGGTCTTGCTAATTATTTTTATGATCACCGCGCCGCTGATGGCGGACAAAGTACCTGTTAACTTGCCTGTGGCAACGTCTGAGCCACCAGAAAAAGTCGAAGACACCAGCCCAAAAGTTACGCTGTCTATAGTTCGTAAAAATGGCGCGACCAATTATTATTGGGGCGAACAATTAGTAACCCCAGAGACGCTAGCGGCCCGCATGAAAGCGGAAGCTCAAAACAGCAATAACAGGATTCGCATGAAAATACGCGCTGACAAAACTTGTCGTTACGAAGACATCAGTGCGGTGCTAAAACTTGCTAAAAACAGTGGCATCCAGTTTGTCTCATTCGTGTCCTCTCCAGAAGGCCGAGGCTAATCCAACTCAGGATGGGTTTTCCCTTTTGCGACAGAAAACTTTAGGAATAAATAATGTCATTTACGAATAGTTCTAGCGCAGGCGCGCCAATGTGCGACATCAACACCACTCCTTTGGTCGACGTGATGCTCGTGCTTTTGATCATTTTTATGATTACCGCACCAATGATGACGCACAAGACCGACGCTAAGGTCCCGATGCGCTCAATTAACCAGATCACCCCACCGACCCCGCCTACTATTTTAACTGTAGACGTACAGATCAGTGCCGCGAGGCGTCCCTCCCTAGCCCTTGAGGGCGTGCCTATAGGCGCTGAAGATTTGCTTGCAAGGCTAAAGGTAGAGGCTGGCAAGGGCAAAGAAGCGATGGCGGAAGTAAATATTCGAACTGATCCCAACGCGAGTTACGAACATATGGCGCAGGCGATGGCGTTAATCAATTCTGCTGGAATTCTAAAAATACGCTTTGATGAATTGAACCCACCGGGTTTAGTGCCAGCAGCGGGGGCAGTTGCAGCTCCGCAATAATCGTTCGTATCGGACATTAAATTTACCGCTTGGTGAACTACCAGGCGGTTTTTTATGCCTGAATCTCACTTTGTCCTTGCCGTATATGTTGCTATGCCGTTAACCTTGAGCTCCGGCGGGTGTAGTTCAATGGTAGAACTGTAGCTTCCCAAGCTACTAGCATGGGTTCGATTCCCATTACCCGCTCCACTTTGCTTTTTGTATAACCGCCATTGAGCTCACGATGCGAATTGTTATCTTGTCGAGAAACAGGCGGCTGTACTCCACTTCGCGCCTGATAGAAGCAGCAAAAGCGCGCGGCGTAAAAGTAAGCGTCATTGATCCGCTACGCTGCTATATGCGGATCAGTGTCAGTGGCGCTCAGATTCACTACCGTGGCCGTAGGTTAAAGGACGTCGCAGCGATTGTTCCTCGGGTAGGCGCTTCGGTAACTTTTTATGCCACCGCCGTGGTACGCCAGTTCGAGATGATGGGTGTATATACACCGAATTCTGCCGATGCCATTCAACGCGCGCGGGACAAATTGCGTGCATCGCAACTATTGTCTCAGGCTGGCGTTGATATGCCATTAACAGTTTTTGGAGATAGCCCCGATGACACCAAAGATCTACTCACTATGTTGGGTAAAACGCCACACGTCATCAAATTAGTTGAAGGAACGCAAGGGCAAGGGGTTGTACTTGCTGAAACCCGCTCCGCGGCGGAAAGCCTAATTGAGGCCTTCAGAGGTTTGCAGGCAAATTTTTTAGTACAAGAATTTATTAAAGAAGCCAAAGGCGCTGATATCCGCGCTTTTGTTGTTGGCGGAAAGGTGATAGCTGCAATGCGGCGGCAGGGCAAGCCAGGTGAGTTCCGCAGTAATTTACACCGGGGTGGCTTCGCTGTTCCGGTGAAAATTAGTAAGCTCGAACGCGAAACCGCTGTTCGCGCGGCCGAAGTTATGGGTCTAGGTATCGCGGGCGTGGATTTGATTCAATCCGAACGCGGTCCGTTGGTGTTGGAGGTTAATTCATCCCCTGGCCTAGAAGGCATTGAGGGCGCGACGAAAGTAGATGTCGCTGGTGCAATCATCGAGCACATAGTTAAAAAAGTCGGGAAACGCGGGGGACTTTCGATACGCCGACGCATAAAAGGCCTAGGGCAAAAGGAAGCATGCTGAAGTCAGCGGTACAAACATTCGCGCACAAGATCTCTACAATGGGCCTGCGCATTAGCGCCGCAATCATGCTCACAGTACTTTTGCCAAGTGCAAATGCGGCACTTATGACGCATTTTAAGGGTAGGTACGGTGCCATCGAGCTTTTCGACTCCGCAAAGAAGCTATCTTTTCGTGTGAATGCGCCCGAGCTGTCGCAAACACGGAATTTTTGCCAGTTTAATGACTTATCTATTGCTATCGCAGCAGTGGAACTTGGGCTGCTACCAGATTTTGAGGCGTCAGTTGCAGAATATGCACCACAGGTTCGAGGTAAAATAATCCAGTCCTTCACACTAAAGCAGGCCCTGCGTGATGGCACCCCTGAAGTTTTCTCAGCGCTGCAGGGTAAAATTTCGGTCTCCCAGCTGGCCGCTTTAAATGCAAAGTCAGCGCTACCAACAAAATTACCGACCACCAGCGCTTTTGCATTGTTATCTTGGTTTAAGGCTTTGGACTCCAATGTTTTAGCGCTAAAGCCAGCAACTAAGGAAGCGCTTAGGACATTGCTCACCATAAGAAACCGAGATTCAAAAAAACTGCTTGCGTTCTCCAGCCGCTGCACCGAGGCCACAGGCGCAGTGGGTGCTAGCGTCGGTATGTTGACGCGAGCACCGGCACCACCGGTATTTTTCGCAGTTAGCGTGGATGGCAAAACTCGCGCTGATTTGTTCTATGTTGCGCCCACGATTCGTGACGCCGCACTCAATGAATTCGGCTATTGGCCTATTGATATCCCGCCAGATAGTGCGCGCTCACCGTTATCGAAACCAATCGAATAATTTCCTGAAGTTTACGAATATCGAAAGCACGCATTGCTAGCGACCTCATAGCTGCAGTGACATTACCACGGCATCTTCGCGCGACTGACGTCCGGGGTAGTAGGCTTTTCGCAAACCAATTTCAAGAAATCCAGCGCCGCTATACAGCTGGCGCGCAGCATTGTTGGACGTGCGAACCTCGAGAAAAATGCGTTCTACACGATGCCACCGCGCTTGGTCGATCAGTCGTTTGACCAATTTTTTACCCAAACCGTGACCACGCTGATTGGCGTCGACTACAACGTTTAAAATGTGCGCTTCAGCAGACGCTACCGATAACACCCCGTAACCCAAAAATGTGCCTTGAATTTCAATAGCAAGCCCGGTGTATTTCGCGTTAAAACAATCCCGGAAAATCGCTTCAGACCAAGGAAAATCATAAGCCGCAATTTCTAGGGGCATGATGCGCGGCAAGTCGGATAATTGCAGTAATCGCACGCGCGCCAAATTGACGGCTGTCAAAGTCGAGGCAACCAAAGTCATTTAACAGGCTATCGTCAGCACTGTTGCTTGCGCCAAAGCCGAATAGCTTGCCACGCGTGACGCTTCGCTCGCCAAGCACTTCGAAGTAACGCCATGCTGCCAAGCTTGAGCGGAGTTTTCGGTGGCAATTCGAAATGCAGCGCGGTATCACTTAACACGGCGTTTTCGACCACGGGAATCACGCTACCCTGCGCGAGCAACAGACAGAAATGGCTGTACATTCGGCTCTCGAGAAACCGCTCTATTTCTGCACTGGGCAATACTAATTCGGATCGAATGGAAGGATTACGGCTCACCAACGGCAATCGCGAAGCGGGTCGTGAAACCACCGACACCGAAGCAACAGCCACCGCAGTTTTTCGGTGATCAACTGCCAACGCGGAAAAGTTTTGACTTTCTTGCGCCACGTTGCGCGCTGACACGGCCCGCATATCGCTGGCAACAATTGCGATTACCGCCGTTTTTACTTGCCGTACTCGGCTGTAAGCAACTACGCCTAGCGCATCTAACATGGCAATTTTTCGAATCGTGCGCACTTAGCGTTTCGTGGACAAAAGCAAATCGCGCGCGACGCTTTCAGCAATATCATCAACGGCACTGCCGAATAATTCTACAGATTCCGAAATGCTATCGCCGGACACAGCAGATTTACGCTCGTAGGTTTGTTCAAGTAGCGGAAGCGTACCGCGCGGCGATTCAACTCGGATGCGTAGTTTAACGACCACTTCCCAACTACCCGAAACGCGTTTGACGCGCTCCAACCGTTCAATAAATCCACTTAATTTATAAGGCTCGGTGCGCAAACTCGCACGCGCAGTAACGGACGTGGCGACCTTCATGGCCGCAAGTACATCAATGAAACGACGCTGCAAAATGGCGCCAGGTGGATCGGTCCAGAGCTGGTAGTGGTACTGCAGTAATTTCTGCGGCTCAGCCTCAGCGCTGTAGGCGATCGGCCGTTCGCCAAATACACCGTCGGCGCGAAA